>JBKJOD010000302.1:0-6661 GCA_046593245.1 Phycisphaerales bacterium | reverse complement strand
TTGAAAAATCGTCGACGCCCGCGCCGTCGAGCCCGCCGCCACCAACATCATCCAAGCACAAGCACAAGCAGTCTGTCGAACCATGATGACCTCCTACGAGCCCGCACTGATTCTCACCGATGCGCCGGCCCACCATGAACTCTCCATTACCGTCACCCCCGCTCCCACCTTCACTCCGTTTTCCTCCCGTGATCACCCGCCGCGCGCCCCACCAAACCGCACCCCCAGCCCCGTGCCAGCGCCATCGTGACTTATCGCCCGCGCTCGCTTGCACCCTTTCGGGTACGCTATCGGACGCCCCCCCGCGCTGATTCGTTTTGGTTCTTCCTGGCACTTTCCCCATGTCCCATCTCCCCACCCAACCACCCGCCAACCTCTCCAAAGTCATCGCCGCCTCATCCGCCGGCACACTCATCGAGTGGTATGACTTTTACATCTTCGGTAGTCTCGCCGTCACCATCGCCGACGTCTTTTTCCCCAAGGGCGCCGGCGCCGCCGCGCTCCTCAGCACGCTCGCCACCTTCGCCATTGGCTTTGTTGTCCGGCCCTTCGGTGCCATGTTCTTTGGCTACCTCGGTGATCGCTTCGGCCGCAAATACACCTTCATGGTCACGCTCCTCCTTATGGGCGGCGCCACCTTTCTCATCGGCATCCTCCCCGGCTTCGATGCCCGCGACGGTTGGCCCGGCATCGGCTGGGCCGCGCCCATCCTTCTCGTCATCCTCCGCTTCGTTCAAGGCCTCGCCCTCGGCGGTGAATACGGTGGTGCGGCCACTTACGTCGCCGAGCACGCGCCCGATCATCGCCGTGGCTACTGGACAAGCTGGATCCAGACCACCGCCACTCTCGGCCTGTTCGTCTCCCTCGCCGTCATCCTTTGCTGCCGCGCGTTACTCACGCCCGAGCAGTTCGCCGCCTGGGGCTGGCGCATCCCATTCTGGATATCGCTGCTGCTGGTCCTGTTCTCCTACTTCGTCCGTCGCAAGATGCGCGAGTCTCCGCTCTTCGTGCGCATGAAGGCCACCGGCAAGGGCTCCAAAAACCCGATCAAGGAATCGCTCGGCAACCCCGAGAATCGCAAGCTCGTACTCCTTGCCCTCTTTGGCGCGACGGCGGGCCAGGGCGTCGTCTGGTACACCGGCCAGTTCTACGCGATGAACTTCCTGAAGCTGACCATCGGTGTGGAGGCAACGCAGGCCGAATACATCATCGGCATCGCGCTCGTCCTCGCCACCCCCTTCTTCATCGTGATGGGCGCACTCTCGGATCGCATCGGCCGCAAACGCATCATGCTCGCCGGGTGCCTGCTCGCCCTCCTCACCTACTACCCGATCTACCGCACCATGGTCGCCGTCGGAAATGTGAACGACCCCGCGCGGTTTCAACTCATGCCCGGCGACGCAAAGCCAATCGGCAGCACCATCGCCGCGCCGGCCTCCGATGGCAAAACCTTCACAACCACAACCAGGGAATCTCGCACCTATCACGATGGCACCGTGAACACCGTCACCATCACCCGCACGCAGGCCCCGGATGGCACCGAGCGCACCACTGAAAAGAACTCGATCCGCTTCGCCTCTCTGCGAAGCACTCCAGCGATCCTGCTCATACTGCTGATCTGGATACAGGTGATCTACGTCACCATCGTCTACGGCCCGATCGCCGCGTTCCTGGTGGAACTCTTCCCCACCCGCATTCGCTACACCTCGATGTCGCTCCCATACCACATCGGCAACGGCGTCTTCGGCGGCATGGTCCCCTTCATCGGCCAGCTCCTGATCCAGCGCACCGGCAACGCCTACGCCGGGCTCTGGTACCCGATGTCGATCTGCGCCCTCACGCTTGTGGTTGGTTTTCTGTTTCTGAGAGAGCCCCGGAATGTTCGGATGCTCGACGAGCATTGAGTGTCACCGCGGGGGTGCTGTCTCCGGCTCCCGAGTCTTCTCCGCCGGCGGCACCCCCTTCATCAGGTTCACCAGCGGTATCGCCTTGTCGATGTTCTCCACCATCTTCCGCAGCGCGGCCAGCGATTCATCCAGATTTCGCAGCGATCCCTGCATCGGCTCCAGATGCGACATCAGCTCCGTCGATCGCCGCAGATGCTCGTTGGCTTCATCCACCCGCCGCGGCATCGCTTCCATCGCCAGTCGTATTTGCTCAAGCTCCCGATACACCGCCGCCATCTGCTCGTTCGCCCGCTCCAGCGCGGCGTTGGACTTTTCCAGCGCAGGCGTCAAGACCGCCAACTTCTCCACCCCAACCCGCGTCGCCTTCAAATCATCCCGCATTTCCCCCACGATGCACCCGGACAGCATTGGAATCGTCACGACCGCGAATATGACAAGCAGACTGCGCATGGACGACTCTATTCCCCCCACATGAACTGCCCGTTCACCCCGCCACAGCCGCAGTTCACCCGCCACGACCCCGTGCCCTGGTCGAGACAGCTCGAACTTGTTCGCGCACCCTGAAATCGCCATGTTCGGTGCCATCCCTCCCCTTCAATCCTGTTCTGTATACACATCCAAATCTCCTCTACCTCCCCGCCTCTTCCCAGATCGCCCATCGACAATCGATCCCCGCCTACGATTTTTGTTCGCACCCCTCTCAGGATTCTCCCAATGCCCATTCGCATCGGTATCAACGGTTTCGGTCGCATCGGTCGCCTCGTCTATCGCATCGGCCTGGATCACGGCATCGAGGTGGTCGGCGTCAACGATCTGGTTCCCGCTGACAATCTCGCCTATCTCCTCCGCCACGACACCATGCACGGCATGCTCCGCTTCCACGGCGAGCCCGCCGTCGTCAGCGCGACCGAGACCTCCTTCACCGTCAACGGCCGCGTGACCAAGACCACTGCCGAGCGCGACCCTGCCAAGCTCCCATGGAAAGACCTCGGCGTGCACTACGTCCTCGAGTCCACCGGTCTCTTCACGGACTTCGAGGGTGCGTCCAAGCACATCACCGGGAGCGGCGCGACCCGCGTCATGATCTCCGCCCCCACCAAGAGCGAGCAGGCCCAGGTCCCAACCTTTGTTCACAAAGTCAACTGCGCCGGCTACGACCCCGCCAAGCACACCGTCATCTCCAACGCGAGCTGCACCACCAACTGCCTCGCCCCCATCACCAAGGTCATCAACGACGAGTTCGGCCTCGAAGAAGGCCTCATGACGACGATCCACGCCGTCACCGCCACGCAACCCACCCAGGACGGTCCCTCCAAGAAAGACTGGCGCGGCGGCCGCAACGCCTACATGAACATTATCCCCGCCAGCACCGGCGCGGCCAAGGCCTGCGCCCTGGTCATCCCCGCCGTCAAGGGTAAACTCACCGGCATGTCCTTCCGCGTCCCCACCGCCGATGTCTCCGCAGTTGATCTCACCTTCCGCAGCGCGAAGCCCACCTCACTCGAAGCCATCAACGCAGCGATGAAAAAGGCCAGCGAAGGCGCGATGAAGGGCGTCCTCGGCTACACCGATGAAGAAGTCGTCTCCAGCGATTTCGTCGGCGACCGCCGGAGCAGCATCTACGACGCCAAGGCCGGCATCCAGCTCAACGACCGTTTCTTCAAGGTCGTCAGTTGGTACGATAACGAAGCTGGCTACGCCGCCCGCTGCGTGGACATGTTCAAGCTCATGGCGGAGAAGGACGGCGTGAAGTAATCTCCGGAACAAGGGCGTCCCGCCCGTGTTCCTCCGGTGGCATGGGCTTTCGGGCCCCATGTCTCTTCCGTGGCCCGACGGCTCTGCACGTTCCCCATGTCCGACACCATCTTCACCAAGATCATCGTTGGCCAGATCCCGTGCCACAAGGTCTACGAGGACCAGCATGTCCTCGCCTTTCTGGACATCAACCCACTCAGCCCCGGTCACACATTGGTCATCCCCAAGGAAGCGAAGGCCACGCTTGCCGAACTGTCCGACGACTCCGCCGCGGCGATCGGCCGGGTGCTGCCGCGGCTGTGCCGCGCCGTGATGCGGGCGACCGGCGCGGCCGAGTACAACATCCTGCAGAACAACGGTCCCGGAGCGCACCAGGTCGTCATGCACGTTCACTTCCACATCATTCCCAAACTCGCGGATGGCCGCGGGCTGGGGGTCGGGTGGAAGTCCGGTGCGTTTGATCACGCTGCGGGCGCTGCGCTGGCGAAGTCAATTGCCGCCGGTGTCTGATTCGTCTTCTGCTTCCTCGCCGAAACCCTCGGGCATCTGGGCATCCTGAATATCCATCGAGACGTCAAGAGACACGGCGTGGTGCGTGAGCCCGCCCACGCTGATGCGTTCAACGCCCGTCTCCGCGATCGCGCGAATGGTTTCCAGGGTGATGCCGCCGCTGGCCTCGAACTCGAGCTTGGTCTTGTATTTGGCACGCATCTCCACCGCCCGTCGCATCGTGGCGCAGTCCATGTTGTCCAGCAGGATGATGTCCACCCCGCAGCCGCCCGCCGCAAGGACGGGTTCGAGCTGCTCGAGTGAATCCACTTCCAGTTCCACGAAGCGAAGACCGCCGCCCTCAATGTCGGCGGTGCGCCGGGCCTTCTCCACGGCGGTGGTGATCCACTCCGGCAAATCGCGCGGCGGCACGCCGAAGATGTGGTTGTCCTTGAAGAGCACGGCATCGTGCAGTCCGATGCGATGGCAATGGCCCCCGCCACAGCGGACGGCGTACTTCTCCAAGGCACGCCAGCCGGGCGTGGTCTTGCGAGTATCAAGGAGCTTGACGTTGGTGCCCTCAAGTGCCTTGACGAACTGGGCGGTACGGGTCGCGATGCCGGACATGCGCCCGAGCAGGTTGAGCATGGTGCGCTCGGCGCGAAGGACCTGATACATCGGCCCGGTGAGGATCGCGACGCGCTGGCCAGCGCGGAGCCGATCCCCGTCTTGTGCCAGGAACGCGACCTGGCAGTTCTGCGCGAAGATGATCATGACTTGCGCCAGTGAGTACACGCCGCTGAGGACGCCCGCCTCCTTGGCGACCATGATGCCATCGGCCCATCGCTGCGGCGGGATGCAGCACTGCGTGGTGACATCGCCGGGGCGGCCGCCCGTGCCAAGTTCCTCTTCAGCGGCGATCGCGAGCAGGCGCGTCGTAGCGTCGTTGATGGGGAGGGCGTGGAGGAGGTCGTTGAGGGAGAGGGTGTTGAGGTCTTGCACGGGGAAAGTCTACCAATGATGGGTTGGGTACGATGGATTGGACGGAAATCTGAGAGCCACGCGCGTTACCGCGGGGGTACTGACTGAGGAGTTCTCATGGGTCTTCTATCTGGTCGGGTCGGTCTGATTGTTGGTATTGCCAACGAGCGTTCGTACGCGTTTCATATCGCCAAAAGCATCATCGAGCACGGCGGTCGGTGCGCGTTCACCCACTTGCCCGGTGAGAAAAACGAGCGACGAACGCGCAGGGCGGTGGAAGAGCTTGGCGTGAAGGATCCTTGGATGATGCCGTTTGACGCGGGGAGCGACGCGGACACGGACGCGGTGTTCGCCAAATACGCGGAGTCCTTTGATCGGATGGACTATCTGGTTCACTCCATCGCCTTCGCGGAGCGTGAGTGGCTCGCCGTGGGAAAGTTCACGGAGACGCCTCGTGCGGCCTTCATGCAGGCCATCGATATTTCGGCCTACACCCTAGTCGCAATGGCCAAGCGGGCGCATCCGATCATGAAACGCTCAGGGCAGGGTGGGTGCATCATGGGGATGTCCTACTACGGCGGCGAGAAGGTCGTGCCCGGATACAACGTCATGGGCGTGGCAAAGGCCGCGCTGGAGGCATCGGCGCGATACCTGGCAAGCGAGCTGGGGCAGGACAAAATCCGCGTGAACATCATCTCGGGCGGGTTCCTGCGAACGCTGGCGAGCTCAGCCGTCGGTGGGACGGACAAAATGGGCGATGAGGTTGAGAAGCGTGCTCCCCTGCGGCGGAATGTCGAAGGGGCGGATGTCGGGAATACCGCGGTCTATCTGGCCAGTGATCTGGGGGCCGGCGTCACGGGCGAGACGATTTATGTGGATTGTGGCGTGAATATTCTCGGGGCATGACGTGGCACGGGCTTCTCAGCCCGGCATGGCATCGCTCGGAGCATGGAAACCCAACACTCGGGCCGCGGCTGAAACCCTGGTCGGAAAGTCGTAGCACCCAAAAAGCCGATACACCAACATGAGCGTGTTTGGCTCATCTCCGCTGCCCACGAACGCGGCTCAGACCTTGGCTGGTCTGGGGCAGGCGGAGCGTGTGAATCGGGCGAACGCCGAAGCAAAGAAGGCCGGGAAGTCAGAGGGGCCCAAGCGCGGGGCGGATGAGGTGGATGTGCAGTCATCGCAGGCCGCGGATGCCGTCCGGAACGCCTCGGCCAACGGGGAAGAGGAGACTGCGGAGAATCGGCGGGAGAAGGGGCAGGAACAGAAGGGTGACGAGAAGAAGCCGCGGCTGGATGTGCAGGGTTGAGGACGAGGATCTCGTACCAAATCATCAAGTACGCAGTGATGGCGCGTGCTGCTCGCACATCTGGATGAGGGCGGTAGCCGCGTAGGTGATGTCGTCGATTGTGAGGAACGGACCGATGCTCAATCGGACGGCACCGGTGTAGGTTCGCCCGTCGGGCTGGCCGTCCGACGTACGGCGCTGCTCGGCACTGATCATGTCGTGAACCAGTGGGGCGCAG
>JBKJOD010000018.1:0-19032 GCA_046593245.1 Phycisphaerales bacterium | reverse complement strand
GACGGTGGATGAGAAGCCGGGGGACGCGGCGTACGAGGCGGCGATCGTGCAGCATCGCGCGGTGCATCTGGGGATCGCGACGGACACGGACAACGGGCTGATGGTGCCGGTGATCCGTGACTGCGACGGGCTGGGCGTGCTGGAGATCGGGCGGCACATCGTGCACGCCGCGGACTCGGCGCGGGCGCGCACGGCGAGCCGGGAGTCGCTGATGGGCTCGACGTTCACGATCTCGAATGTGGGAAGCCACGCGGGACGGTTCGCGACGCCGATCATCAACTATCCGGAGGTGGCGATTCTGGCGGTGGGTCGGGCGCGGCCAGCGCCGGTGATTCGCGGGGGTGGGATATTTGTGGGCAATCTGCTGCCGCTCTCGCTGGCGTGCGACCATCGCGTGGTGGATGGGGCAACGGCGGCTCTTGCGCTGGCGGAGATTATTCGGTTGTTGCAGGAGCCGGAGGCGTTGCTGGGGCCGGCGCGGGGGTGAACTAGAACTCGAGAAGATTTTTGGATGAGTTCGTGCGTGTGATTGCTCTGTCTGCGGTGAGCCGAGTTGCTTGCAAAACCACGGGCAGCAAGCTGCCCGTGCCACCCCTGAATGAAGGCAAAGGCAAGTCGGGCCGCGGCGGCCCGAACATGGGCTGGAAAGCCCATGCCACTACTCGAAGTGGTCGCGGACGAGCAGCTCGAAGTTGTGGAGTGCGGCGATGTCGGCGGGGGATTTCTTGGTGATGCCCGAGTAGCGGGTGACGAGGTCCTTGGCGGACTTCTCGTCCCCGCCGGTGGCGAGGGTGCCGAGCATCTTGAACTTGTGGGCGAGGATGTCGGAGAGGTTGGCGGTGGTGTTGCGGGCGTGGCCGCTGGGATACATGACCAGGCCGGAGTCGTGCTCGACGCCGTCCTTGCCGGTGATCTGGATGCTTGTGGGGATGCCGTCGGGGTAGCGGCGGTCGTACTCGTCGCCGCCGTGCTTGAAGGTCATCTTCTCCATGAGGGCGCGGGTGATGGGGTGCTTGATGGCGTCGGCGGAGAAGTCGTGGGGGAGGAGCATGACGGACTTGAAGTCGAAGGACTTGGCTCCGTTCTTGCGGGCCTCGATCGCCTTGCGAAGCTTGGTGCAGACGAGGTAGAGCATGGAGTGATCCGCGGACTGGCGCGTCTTGGGGTCGCGCTTGGCGGGGTCGCCGATGATGCCGAAGGCGGGTTCATAGGCGGTGACGACCATCTTGGCGATGTTCGCGCCGGTGGGGTCATCAAGGAGCGAGGGGGTTTTGTTGATGAGATCAAGAACGCCCTGGAGCGCGCCGGCGGACTGGTGCTCGTAGAGACCGAGCTTGAAGTGCATGCCCATGACGGCGAAGTCGGGGCCTCGCTTGCCGAGGACGAGATCGAAGGGCGAGGCATAGGACTCTTTCTGTCCGTTGTTTTTCGCGGCATACGCGGCGGCCTTCTTGCTCGCGACGAACATTTGGCCGGGGCCTTCGAAGATGCGGAAGATGGCTTCGGGGTTTCGGAAGATGTCGCGCGGGCCCATGAAGCCCATCATGCTGCGTTTCATGCTGAGGACGGCGACCTCGCTGGAGATGGCCGCGCTTGCGCCTTTGGAGTCGCTGAGCTGTTTGCCAGCGCGGATGGCGCGGAAGGGGATGTAGTGGGCGACGACCATGCCGATGGCGGACTCGATCTGCTGGGGTGTGGCTTTGAGCATCGCGCCGAAGACGGCGGCGGAGGCGATCGCGCCGTGGACGACGTGATCGACCTTGTAGGTTTTCAGGGAGAAAACCTCGGCGAGGCGGCCGCGGATTTCGTCTACGAGGAGCATGCCGCGGACGGCGGTTGCGCCATCGAGACCGGCGAGCTGCGCGGCGGCGAGGGGGACGCCGTAGAAATCGTTGTGTCCAAACTCTCCAGCGATGTGGCCGAGCTCGGGGTTGTAGCCGAAGTTGGTGCCGTTGGAATCCCACTCGCGGACGGCCGCGCCGTTGGCGACAACGGCCTTCTCGGGCTGGACGTGGACGTTGGAACCGAAGACGGTGGCGCCGTGCTGCTTGGTGCCGAACATCGGCGCGAGCGAGCCGCTGCCACCCTCGGGGACGCGGTACATAAGGGCTTCGCGGCGGAGCAGGTTGGGCGCGTTGGTACCGAGGGCGAGGGCGGAGACGCCGCAGAGGCAGGCGTCGGTGTGGAACATCTCGATGCGATTGATGACGTCGGCATCGGGGGATGCAAAGCCGTCGGAGCCCTTCTTGGCCCACATGAAGTCGAGGGCGTACTGGGCGATGCCGAGTGCTTGATTGGAGTCGCGAGGGAGCGTGACGTGGGTGTTTGAGTGGATGAGCGTGGGCTTGGCGGTGTGGGCGGTGTCGAGAGCCATGGCGTGTCGCTGCCTTGAGTTCGAGGTGCGGATGATCAACGGAAGGTGCCGATGCGGGCAAGAGTAGGAAGGGGGAAAGTGTGGAAAAACCGGGCGGGTTGCGGTGGGTGTGGAATCTGTGCGCTGTGGCCGCACGAGTGTTCACAATTGGTATGAATCCGGGGTGGACTCACCAACTCGGACGCGCCGTTTATGTATGATTGAAGAAGAACATCCCCAAGTGATTAGGAAGTAGGAGGTGCCCGATGGCCGCCGTCCGTTCCACTGATTCGCAGGGTGTCGTTTCCAAGCCCGTACGCGTGGTGCCGCTGCCTGAGGAGGTGGTGGTGATTGATTTCTCGACGGCGCAGCCGCTCTCACGAGGGAGAGTGGTAGAGGTTCATGCGAGTGACGCGCAGATGTTCAAGGCGGAGCACACGACGCCGGATGGATCGGGGGCGAACGCTCACGAGGGGCGGTACCTGGGATGGGTGGTCGGGTCGCTCGCGGTGGGTGGGCTGCTGATCGTGGGCGTGGGGATGTTCATCGTCGGCGGGGTGCAGGCGATGGCGGTGGGATTGGCGTGGGTGCTGGCGGGATACGCGGTGGCGTGGATCGTGGTGTGGGCGGCGGGGCTGGCGCGGGCGCGGGAGGAGCACGAGATCGAGCGGGAGATTGTGCTGCGGAACTTGGATGAACTCAAGTAGAGGTGCCATGCTCCACAAGATCGCGTTTGGCGACTGCGCGAATGATCTGGGCACGGTCGTAGCGGGCGTTCAGCGACGCGTAGAAGAATACGACGACCGCAGAAAAAACCGGGATGGCGACCACCATGATTGCGGTCAATGGATGGACCACGCCGTATTCGCACAGGCGTGATGCTCGGTCGAGCAAAGGCATGGTGCCCGTCTGATAGGGCCCTCCAAGCGAAGCGAGCAATGCCACGATCGTTGTGACGAATGCCGTCGCCAGTGCCCACGCGAAGAAGACCGCGATTGCTGAGGATTGGGATGGAAACCTGCACTGGCAGTGTTGGCAGCGCAGCCGGACGGTCTTGCGGCCGGTTATGACGGTGAGGAGGCCAAGGATGCCGAACATCCACGCACCGATGAGGTCGATCCTGTCCCAGGGGCGGGTGGATGTTTCGCGAACGATGGCGTCGGTGCGGGCGCAAGAGGGGCAGATGTTTCCCGCGAGCGGTGTCGACACAATCAACTCGGAGTCGCTCATGGGAGTTGCCTTTCTTGCGATTTAGTTTCGTCCGGGCGTGGCACCGCAGTAGATGCAGCGGGCGTGTCGCCCGGCGATGGTGCGTTTGCAACTCGGGCAGTTGCGCGGTTGTGGGGTGATGCGGCCGTCTTGCACGCCATCGCGGAGGTCGATCTCCTCGACCTTGGCACGAAGCTCGTCGGTCGGGATTGAGGTGCGTGCAGAAACGAGTTCCCAGAGCGCGGCGGTGTAAAGGGCCATCGCGTCGAGGCGCGTTTCCAGTTCGCCGATCCGTTCCCGCAAGCGTTCCTCGGCCCGCTCAGCCCGATTCAGGCCTTGTTGCGTTTCATTGATCTGCGATTGCTGGAGCCAGTCCCAAAGCATGGTCGCCCTTTCATGGTGGCTGCGGCAGTGCGGTGTTTTCCAAACACGGGATCACCCGGGGTGAGTCGGCTGCCGAGCCATCATACTGTTTCGTACTTACAGGAGCCCGATTTCATGTCTGCGAACGCCGCCAATATCGCTGTGATTGTTTCCGCCAAGCGCACCCCGGTCGGCAAGTTCTTCGGGGGGCTGTCGAAGGTGCCATCGCCGGTGCTGGGCTCGTACGTGATCAAGGCCGTGCTGGACGAGGTGCCTGCGGCGAAGGCGCTGGTGGATGAGGTGCTAATGGGGTGCGTGTTGCAGGCGGGCGTGGGGCAGAACCCGGCGCGGCAGGCCGCGCTGAAGGCGGGATTGCCGGAGACGATGTCGGCCATGACGATCAACAAGGTGTGCGGGTCGGGGCTGGAAGCGGTGATGCGGGCGGCGTCGGCGATCAAGGCGGGGGATGCGCAGTGCATCATCGCGGGTGGCATGGAGAACATGACGGGCGCGCCGCACTTTGCACGGGTGCGCGAGGGTGTGAAGTACGGCCCGGCGACGATGGAAGACCACATGGCGTACGACGGGCTGCGCTGCGCGTTTGAGGCGTGCGCTATGGGTGACAGCGCGGACTTTATTGCGGGGAAGTTCGGGATCACGCGGGCGGAGCAGGATCGCTTCGCGGTGCAGAGCCACCAGAGGGCCGCGGAGGCGACGAAGAACGGGTGGTTCAAGAGCGAGATCGTCGCGCTGACGGGCGAGCAGTGCCTGGATAAGAAGTCGCCGGGTGTGAGCGCGGATGAGGGGATCCGGGCCGAGTCGACGATTGATGGAGTGGCGAAGCTGCGTCCGGCGTTCAGCAAGGAAGGCACCGTGACGGCGGCGAACGCATCGCAGATCTCCGATGGCGCGGCGGCGGTGTGCGTGATGTCGCTGGCGGCGGCGGAGAAGGCGGGGATCAAGCCGATCGCGAAGATCGTGTCGTATCACACTTCGGGGATCGCACCGAAGGAGATTTTCGCGGCCCCGATCGAGGGGATCAAGGGCGCGCTCAAGAAGGCCAACCTCAGCGTGAACGACATCGATCTCTTTGAGATCAACGAGGCGTTCGCGGCGCAGGTGCTGTGCAACATCAAAGAACTGGGCGTTCCAGAGAGCAAGCTGAATATCTGCGGCGGCGGCGTGGCAATCGGGCATCCGATCGGAGCATCGGGAGCGCGGGTGCTGACGACGCTGATTCATCAGTTGAAGCGGACCGGCGGGAAGCGCGGGGTGGTGGCGCTGTGTCTGGGCGGGGGGAACTCGGTGGCGATGGTGGTGGAGGTGTGAGAGCGGTCGCGCGTGGACCTATTGTCGCATTCGATTGAGTGCGGATAGAATGCTGGCATGGAGGTGCCAATGTCATTGCGGCCAGAGGATGTGTTTTCACTGACGGACTTCAAGCGGCGGACGAACGACCACTTGAAGAAGTTGTCCAAGTCGGGACGGGCACGTCTGCTCACGATCAATGGGCGAGCGAAGATTGTGGTGCAGGACGCGGATGCGTATCAGAAGTTGCTTGAGGCGGTTGATCGGGCGGAGGCGATTGTTGGTATCCAGCGCGGGCTTGATGATGCCAAGGCCGGGAGAGAGCGTCCCGCGCGAGAGGCGCTTGAGTCTCTTCGACTTCCACGACGGGCGCGGCGTAGTGCATGATCTGGCGTGTGCTCATCGAAGATTCGGCGTTTCGGGATGTCGAGTCGGTGCGCGATTGGATCGCCCATGATTCTCCGGACGCGGCAAACAGATGGGTCGATGGTCTGATTCTCGCCGTAGATTCGCTGGAGCGATTTCCACGCGGCCATCCTCGCGCGCTGGAACAGGATGTGTTCGAGGGCGAGATTCGGCAGATGCTGTATCACTCGCATCGCGTGATTTACAAGGTTGATGAGCCGGTCGTTCGCATACTGCACGTGCGCCATTCGGCGATGCGACCGCTTGGATGGGGGAAAGAATAAATCGCGATCAGCACCTTGCAGTCGCGACCAATGCGGCTTCGTGCAGACGTGTTGCGAGATTCTCGCTCAACGTGCGTTTCACTTCATCCATCGTGGGGCACTGGGTACCGAGGAGCTGGTTCATGCTGGTCACGCCGCGGCCAGCTAGGCCGCAGGGGACGATGAGGTTGAAGTGGTCGAGATTCGTGGAGACGTTCAGCGCGAGGCCGTGCATGGAGACCCAGCGGCGGACGCGGACGCCGAGGGCGGCGATCTTGGAAGAGGGGATCGAGGTATCGAGGGATTGAGGGATTGAAGGGAGAGCGGAAGAGGCGACTTCGTCTTTCCCCCTTGATACTTTGATGCCTTGATCTCGTGATGCCTGCCCCCGCACCCAGACTCCGGTCGCGCTGGGATCGCGCTCGCCAGTGATGCCCCATGTCGCGATGGTGTCGATGATGGCTTGTTCCATGAGCCGCATGTAGGCGTGGAGGCCGAGGTGGTAGTAGTTGAGATCGAGGATGGGGTAGACGACGAGCTGGCCGGGACCGTGATAGGTGATGTCGCCGCCGCGATCGGTTTCGGCGATCGTGACGCCGGCGCGAGCGAGCATGTCAGGTGTGGCGGTGAGGTGGTCGCGGGCACCGGCACGCCGGGAGATGGTGATGACTGGGGGATCGTGCTCGACGAGGAGGATGCGGCCGGGATCGGCGGATGTGGGATGTGGGATATGGGATGTGGGATGTGAAGATGAGGCAGCGAGTTCTCGGGCGGCGAGAACTTCCTCGTGGTGGGCGAGTTGCAGGGCGTACGCGTCGGCGTAGGACATTCTGCCGAGGTCGATGATGCGCGGCGCGGGCATGGGGAAGGATATGGGGTGAGTGGAGTGGGAAGTAGAGGAGTAGAGAGGTGGAGGAGGAGAGGGGAAAGGTGAAGGGTGCGATGGAAGTGCGATGGTGGGTCTTGCGCACGCACATCGCGGGCGTTCGCTTCTACAATGTTGGTGGATGCTGGATCGCTTTGCCAAACTTCCATCGTCGCTTCGAGAGCACGCTCGCACGGTCATGTTGCCGGTTGGCGGCGTGCCGACGATTCCCGCGCTCATGTGCCATCCGGATTGGGTGTCTGCCGCGCCGACGATGGTGTGGATGCATGGGCGGACGGCGAACAAGGAACTGGATTCGGGGCGGTATATCCGTTGGCTGAAGCAGGGGATCGCTGCGGTGGCGATTGATCTGCCGGGTCATGGGGAGCGGGAGAGGGGGTCGAGGAGTGATGATGATCTTGGTGCGCCGGCGACGCTGGCGATCTTGGCGCAGATGATTTCAGAGATTGATCATGTGGTTGAGGCGCTGGCTGATCCGGTGTTTCAGGGGGTGTTTGATTTGGATCGAATGGGTATTGGGGGGATGTCGCTGGGGGGGATGGCGGCGTTGCGGCGGTTGTGTGATCCGCACGAGTTTGCGTGTGCGGCAGTTGAATGCACGACGGGGGATTTGTGGGGGCTGTATCGGGAAGATGGGCCGCGGCCGTGGGGGCAGACGTTTCCGGAGAAGTTGGTAGCGGCGATGGACACACTGCGGCATCTGGAGACGTTTCGGCCCATACCGCTGCTTGCGCTGCACTGCGAGGCGGACCGGATCGTGCCGTGGGAGATTCAGCGGCGGTTTCTGGACCGGTTGAAGGATCACTACGTTTTAGCGCGGGCCGATCCGACGATGGTGCGCGTGCGGACGTGGGAGACGACGGGCGCGCCGGAGGAGCACAGCGGATTCGGGCGGCATGGGAACGATGCGAAGAATGTGCAGGTGGAGTTTCTGGGGACGGTGCTCAAATGAGCGGCGTTGGTAGCGGAGCGAGCTACGGATTGCGAGAGGCCCAGGCCGCGAAGTCTTCGGCGGTGTTCAGATTGTTTAGGACGGACGCATCGGGGACCGGGACTTCGACACGGGCGTCTCCGATCAGTTGATCCAATCTCGCAGTTGCTGAATTTGCAACGAGAATGTGAGAGGCCACGAAAGTCCATCGCAGGTAGACGGGATGGCCTCTGTGTTCGCAGTGCGTGGGAATGGCCGCGGCGATGGGGCTTGTGTGGGGGATCGCTTG
Source organism: Phycisphaerales bacterium (assembly GCA_046593245.1). Lineage (GTDB taxonomy): Bacteria > Planctomycetota > Phycisphaerae > Phycisphaerales > UBA1924 > UBA4658. The sequence continues at coordinate 11,025 of JBKJOD010000018.1, read as the reverse complement.
CGAGAGCGACGCGAAGACGATCGTACTGGGTGCGGGAACATCAACTGGCAGCACAAAGACGCCGCTGGGGGTTGAATGCAAGCTGCTAATGGCTCGCGCACCTGCCGCGATGCTGGCGAACATGGGGGCTGAGTCGTCGGCGACCACGATGTGCTCGGGCGTGCTGCCATCTGACCGCATGCACGCGAGCACACGCTCGGAGACCACCCATATTGTCTGCATTCCTGCGGGTTTCAGGCGATCCTGTTGCGATTGCCACCATGCTCGCCCGTGAACCGTGTGGAGGGCTTTGGGGCCACCCGCTCGCAGGCCCCGGCCAGCGGCAAGCACGATGACCCAGTCCATTACGCGAGTTCCGCGAGTGGTGCGGGGCTCGCCGCGCGTGTTTCGAGTAGTTGGCTTGCAGCACCTTTGCCGAGCGTGCGAGGAGAGATTCCGCCACGGCCTTCCATCCGCTTCGCTTCAAGGAGAAGTCCGGCGGCCATGGAGATGGCGACCATGCGGGGTTCCTTGCCGGTGTCGCCGACACCGATGGGACACTGAATGCGTTTTACGACTTCTTCGGTGATTCCCGCGCCGATGAGGCGGCCGAAGAGGCAGATGCGTTTGCTGCGGCTGCCGATGAGGCCAACGAAGGCGGGAATCGAATCAGAGCCGAGGGACGTAAGCCCCCGATCTTGTGCTTCATCCTTGGCGAGCAGGCCCTTGAGCAACTCAAAGTCGGTCTCGTGCGAGCAGGTCATCACGCAGGCGAGGGTCTCATAGGTGCGCTCGCGGGCGAGGCGGATGCCTTCATCCCAGTTCAGCACGCGGCGGGCGCGGCCGGTGAAACGCTCGGTGCTGTTCCACTCGGGGCGGTCGTCGGCGACGATGACTTCGAGTGGGGAGCCGCGGAGGATGTCGGTGAGTTCGTGGGCGACGTGGCCGGCACCGAAGATGACCAGGCGCTGGCGGGAGCCGCAATATTCGAGGAAAACGTCCATGGCGCCGCCGCAGCATTGCTCGGCTTCGGCACCGAGGACGTAGTGCTCGGTGGCGGTTGATCGCGTGGCGAAGACCTTGGCGGCGGACTCGGCGACGAGGAGTTCGAACTGGCCGCCGCCGACGGTGCCGACGAACTCGCCGGTGCCGCCGGTGCATGGCGACCAGATCATTTTCGCGCCGGCGTCTCGGGGAGTGCTGCCCTTGGTGGAGATGACGGTGATGAGAACGAAAGCGACACCGGCCTCGGTGAGGCGGGATGCGTGGGCAAAGATGTCGCGGTCGGTGGCCACGGAGAAGTGTAGGAGTGGTTTACGTAACGCCTGCGACGAGGCCGCGGAGCGCGAAGTAGAGGATGCGGGCGAGGACACGCTCGCGATACTCGGCGGTGGAGCGGATGTCGTCGATGGGTGAGACGTCCCGCTTGAGGGCGGGGGCGAGGTCGAGGGGGGACTTGATCGGTTCTTTGTTTTCCAGCATGGATTCAACGGCTCGGCAGCGGCGGACGGTGGGGGCGACGCTGTGTGCGACGATGCGCCAGCCGGCTTCCTCGGTGTGGATGATGGCCGCGCCGACTTTGGTGATGGCCTGGGCGCGGCGAGCGCCGACTTTCTCGAAGATGTGGATGCAGGCGGTGCGGCGGGGAATGCGAATCTTCTCGATGAGTTGATCGGGACGCTTGCGCATCTGCTTGTAGCCGAGATAGAACTCATCGAGACGAACCTCCTGGCGATCGAGCGTTCCCGCTGGCGATGTTGAGACGAGGACGATGGTTGCGTCCAGAGCCATGAGGGCGGGGACGCCATCGGCGGCGGGAGAGGCGTTGACGATGTTGCCGGCCCAAGTGCCGCGGGATTGGATTTGGATCGCGCCGACGGTTCGGGCCGCGCTGACGAGAAGGGGGAAGTGCTGGGCGATCGCGGGGTCGCGGATGGTGTCCCAGTATGTGGCGAGCGCGCCGAGTTCGAGGTGGGTGCCCGACCAGTGTGTGGCGCGGAGTTCGGCGAGGTGGGAAAGGTCGAGATAGGTTTTGTCGTGTGCGGCGAGGTTGCCGGGCCAATGCACAAGAAGATCGGTGCCCCCAGCGATCGGGGTGGGCGCGGCGGAGTTGCCCGTGGCCATCATGGCGCACGCATCGGCGAGGGACGTGGGGGAGAGGACGCGCATCAGCGAGTTTCTCCCGCGCGGTCGTTGGCGATCGTCGTGCCTTTGCCGGTGATCATGTTCTCCATGCCGTCCACAATGCCGTCGTAGCCGGTGCAGCGGCAGAGGTTTCCGGCCATCAGCTCTCGCATCGTGTGAGTCTTGAGAACTTCGGGATGGCCCTTCACCCAGCAGGCGGTCATGACGACGCCGGGGGTGCAGGCACCGCACTGGGTGGCGCCGCATTCGAGCATCGGGCCGAGGATGGCGGGGTCGATGGACTCGATGGTCTTGACATCGCGTCCGGCGCACTGGAAGGTGGGGACGAGACAGGAGCAAACGGGGAGCGTGTCGAGATAGACGGTACACGCGCCACATTCGCCCTCGCCGCAGCCCTCTTTGCTGCCGGTGAGACCGAGGCGGTAGCGGAGCGTGTCCAGGAGACGCTCGGTGGCATCAATGCGCACGGCGACTTTGCGGCCGTTGAGCGTGAGAGCGACGTCGATCTGGCTGTGCTCATGTGACATGGGGTGCGCTCCCTTCGAGCTCGCTCATGAGGCGTTCGGGCGTGATGGGGAGGCGGGTGGCGCGGACACCTTCTTCGCGGAGGGCGAACGCGACGGCGTTGGCGATCGCTGGGCCGGGGCCGTCCATGGGGAGCTCGCCGATTCCTTTGCTTCCTTTACCGCCATAGGGATAAGGATTTTCGAGAAAATGAACGCGGATCGGCGGCACATCGTCACTGGTGGGGATGATGTAGTTGGTGAGCTGGGAGTTGGCCATGCCGCCATCCTTCCAGATGCACTCTTCCATCAGTGCCCAACCGATGCCCTGCACGACACCACCTTGGACCTGGCCGCGGGCGAGGATGGGGTTGATGATGGAGCCGACTTCCTGCGCCGCGACGAAGTCGGTGACTTTGGTGGCGTATGTTCGGAGGTCCACCTCGACCTCGGCGACGTATGCGGCCCAGCCGAAGGTGCCGTAGGCATCGCCTGTGTAGGTTTTGTCGTCCCAAGCGATGCCGGGGGGGGCTTCATAGATCGCTGCGCCGATGAGTTCAATGGGATCGCTCGGGTTGGTTGCCGTGCCGGTATTCCTGCCATCCCCCGTGCCACCGGCTTTCGCCGCTCTGAGCGAACACCGGTGCCATGCGCGAATGGCGTCACAGACTTTTTCGTCGCGATCATTTTCTGTCAATCCAACTTTCCCGCGCAGATCATCGCACGCACGCTCGACGAGTCGGCCGACGACCATTGCCGTGCGCGAGGCGACGGTTGGCCCGCTGTTGGGGACGATATTGGTGTCGGGGATAGCAACGCAGACTTGATCCAGCGCGAGCCCGAGATGCGCGGCGGCGATCTGGGTCATGATGGTTGTAGTTCCCTGACCCATTTCGGTGCTGGCGATGCGCACTTCCACGCGGCCATCCGGAAGTCCGGCGACATGGACTTTGGACTTGAGATACGTTTCGCCAGAGCCGGTGAAGCCCGCGCCGTGCCAGAAGGTGGCGAGGCCGACCCCGCGACGGAGGTATGGGTGGCGGGTGTTGAACTCGGCGTGCTCAATCTTCTTGCGTTTGTAGTCGGCCAACTCCAAAGCGACATCCATCAGCGCGACGCGATCGGTTCCCTTGGAGGGCGGGTGGGCGCGGATGATCTGGCCGGTGGCGGTGGTTTGCCCATCGCGCAGCAAGTTGATGCGGCGGAGTTCGCTCGGGTCTATTCCGATCTTCGCCGCGATGACATCCATGTGACGTTCGCAGGCGAAGATGGTTTGTGGTGCGCCGAAGCCGCGGAATGCGCCGTAGGGGACGGAGTTGGTGAGGATGGCTTTTCCATCAACGTGGACATTCGGGCAGTAGTACGGTCCCGCGGCGTGCAGGATGCCGCGGCTGAGGACGACGGGGGAGAGCGTGATGTACGCGCCGGCATCCATGCGGACTTCAATCTGCTGTGCGAGCAGGCGGCCGTCGCGATCCAGCCCGGTGCGATGGCGCACGGTGCAGGGGTGGCGCTTGGTGGTGGCCTGCATGTCCTCGCCGCGGTCGTAGATCATTTTGACGGGGCGGCCGGATTTGGCGGCGAGCAGCGCGGCGTGGAGTGCGAGAATGGAGGGATAATCTTCCTTGCCGCCGAAGCCGCCTCCGGTGGCAGTTTGCACGGCGCGCACGCCGCGTTCATCGCGGTTGAAGGTGTGCTTGAGGGCGTTGAGGACGTAGTACGGGCACTGCATGCTGCCCTTGACGCAGACGGCCTTGGTTGAGGGATCGACCCAGGCGATCATGCCGTTGCACTCGATGTAGACGTGCTCCTGCGCGCCGGTTTCGTATTCGCCTTCGACGATGATCGGAGCACTTGCGAGCGCGGTTTCGACATCGCCCTTGTTGATGGTGAGATGCTTCAGGACATTGTTCGTGTAACCGCCCTGGGTGTGCGCGGCGGTGGGGGGGATGCGGAAATCCAGCGCGGGTTCTTCGCGATCGAGGACGATCTCAACGGCGGCGACGGCGCGGCGCACGGCCTGGCGGTCTTCGCCCGCGATGAGCACGACGGGTTCGTGCATGTGGCGGATGTGGGTGGCGGCGAGCACGGGCTGGTCGCGCTCGATGAGATAGACCTCGTTGGGTCCGCCGGCGATTGTGGGAATGTCGCGGTGGTCCACGACGGTGAGCCGGGACCAGTCGACGCCGGATTTGAGTTTGATCTCTTTGATTCGGCCGCGGGAGACAGGGCTGCGAACCGTCATTCCCCAGAGCATCGGCCCGATGCCAAGGCCACCATCGGCGGGGAGGTCATCGACGTACCGCTCCGCACCCGTCAGTTTGGCCATGCCTTCGAAGCGTTTCACAAGGAGAGTGTACCACACTTCGCGACGGTGCTGCGAGGGGCTATCTCGGGTCTTCCTCCCACCCGCCGCCGAGGGCTTTGTACACGGCGACGAGATTGGTTGAGATCAGCGTGGTGCTCCGCACGAGTTGATCCTCGGCATCCAGCAGCGAGCGCTGCGCGTTCAGGACGTTCAGGAAATCGGTGCGGCCCGCGGTGTACAGGACATTGGCAAGCTCAACAGCTTTGCGATTCGCATCGACGGATTCAACCAGGGAGGCGCGGCGTTCCTGCTCCTTGCCGAAGCTCACGAGCGCGGTCTCGACATCCTGCAACGCCAGCAGCACGGTTCGTTTGTATGCGATGCCGTTCTCATCGGCGAGGGCTTCCTGCAAGCGGATGTTGGCCCGAATGCGGCCGCCATCCAGCAGGGGCCAGTTCACGCTGGGGCCCAGCGACCAGTAGCGGTTGGCGAGCGACCCGAGCCCCTCGATGTTGCCGCTTTGCACGCCGAGGGAGCCGGTGATGGAGAACTTCGGATACAGATCTGCGGTGGCGACGCCCACACGTGCGGTGGCGGCGTGGATGTTTTCCTCGGCGCGGCGGATGTCGGGGCGGCGGCGGAGCAGATCAGAGGGAAGGCCGACGGGCACGGTGGCGGGCGGAGTTGGGATGTCGGCATGGGCGGCGAGCTCGGTGATGAGCTCACCGGGTTCGCGGCCGACGAGCACGCCGAGGGCGTAGGTGAGAGCGCGAATCTGCGATTCGATGGCGGGAATGCGTGATTCGGTGGACGCGACCTGAGCGCGGGCATTGGCAACATCCAGTCCGCCGACGAAGCCAGCCCCGTAGCGCTGCGAGGTGACATCCAGGGAGTTGCGCTGGGTTTCGAGGTTCTTGAGGGCGAACTCGAGGGATCGCTGCGCGCCGCGGAGTTCGCAGTAGGTGGTGGCGACTTCGCCGATCACGGTGATCCGGACATCGCGGGCGTCTTCAATGGCGGAGCGGGTCTGCGCATCCGCGGCTTCAACGCCGCGGCGGATGCCGCCGAAGACGTCGATTTCCCATGCGGCATCGAATCCGGCGCGGAAGAGGTTTCCCGTGCCGCCGGGCTTGCTGCGGCTGCGGGTTGCGCTGGTGCTGGTATTGACCTGGGGCGCCAGTCCGGCGGAGGCAGCGTCGCGGGTGGCGCGGGCCTCGCGGATGCGGGCCTCGGCGGCGGCGACATCGAGATTGTCGGCTACGGCGCGCTGCACGAGCGTGGTGAGCGTGGGGTCGTTGAACTGCTGCCACCATTGGCTGATGGTGGCGGCATCAGAGGTGGCGATGCTGACGGTGCCGCGGGTGCCACGGATGGCGGGATCTGTGCCCATCCATGCGGGGGCGACGGGCGTGCTGCTTTGCTTGTATTCAGGACCAACAGTACAGCCGCTGGGCAGCGCGACGATACCAGTGCCCACGCAGAGAGCCAATGTGTGCCAGAGTGGTTGATGCGATTGTGCGGCACGGTTCATCTGGACGATTGCTCCACCGGAGATCTGGAGTTGTGGAATCCAGATTCGGAACTTGGATCTGACCTCTGGGGCTCGCTCACTCATACCTCAACGCTTCGATGGGGTCCATGCGTGATGCTTTCCACGCCGGATAGAAGCCGAAGGCGATGCCGACGAACGCGGAGACGGCGATGCTGGCGATCACGGCCTCCATTGAGGCCTCGATGGGCCAGCGCAGGAAGTGTTTCACGAGCATCCCGCCGCCGCGCCCGAGGGCGAGCCCGACGATGCCGCCGATGAGGCAGAGGAGCGTGGCCTCGACGAGGAACTGGAGGAGGATGTCCTTGCCCTTTGCGCCCACGGCCATGCGGAGGCCGATCTCTTTGGTTCGCTCGGTCACACTTACGAGCATGATGTTCATGATGCCGACACCGCCGACGACCAATGAGATGAGCGCGACGGCGAGAAGCAGGTTGGTCATCATGGAGGTGGTGGACGCGAGGTTGGCGGCGGCCTCGGTCATGTCGCGCAGGTTGAAATCGTCTGCTTCGCCGGCGCGGATGTGGTGGCGCTCTCGGAGGAGAGAGGTGATTCCTTTGATGGCATCCTGGGTGCGGCCCGCTTGTGCGCCGACCTGGATCTGGTCCACGTTGGCAAAGCGCACCGGCATGGGGCCACCTGTCAGGGAGGCGGTTGCCGTGGATGGGTAGACGTTGGTGGCGCCGGGAAAAGTGCCCGTTTTGCCGCTGGCGGTGGTTGATCCGGTGTTGGAGCCGGATGTGGAACTGCTTGCGGTTTGGGCGGAGGCACCGGTGACGCGGTACTTGATAGTGGTCCACGGAGCGACGATGACATCGTCTTGATCCATGCCGAAGGTGTTGGCGCCTTTGGAGGCGAGCACGCCGATGACCTTGATGCCGACATTCTGGATGCGGATTTCCTTGCCGACGGGCGATTGCCCCTGGAAAAGCTCGCGCACGATGGTGGAGCCGACCACGCAGACGCGGCCGCTGCCACGTACATCCGACTCGCTGAAGAGCTCGCCGTCGGTCACGTTGGACCAGTCACGCACAGAAAAATACTCGGGCGTGGTGCCGTAGATGAAGCTTGGCACCCAGTTGCGATCCTGAAAGACGACCTGGCTGCGGGCGCGGACGACGGGCGCGGCTCCGCTAACGGCGTCCACATCGCGTTTGATGGCCGCGGCGTCCTCGGCGGTGAGCGTCATGGATGTTCCAGCACCGAAGCTGACGCCCCCGCTGGCAGCGGTGCCGGGCATGAGCAGCAGGTTGTTGGCACCCATGCTCTCGATGGTCTTGCGAATAGCGCCGCTGGAGCCCTTGCCGATCTCCATCATGATGATGACGGCGCCGATGCCGATGACGATACCGAGGATGGTGAGGGCGGAACGGGTGACGTTGCGGCGAAGCGCGCGGACGGCGGTGATCAGGATGCGGCCGATGGTCATGCTGGTGCTCCCGCGAGCGCAGGAGCGACTATTTTCGAGTCGCTCTCGACCAGCCCATCCTTGAGTTTGATGGTTCGATCCGCCATCTGCGAGATCTCCGAAGAGTGTGTGACGAGGATGATGGTGATTCCCTCCTCGCGATTCAGCTTGCGGAACATCTCCAGAATCTCCACGCTGGTGCGAGAGTCCAGATTGCCGGTCGGTTCATCGGCGAAAAGGACACTGGGTTTGTTCACCAGCGAGCGGGCGATGGCGACACGCTGCTGCTGGCCGCCGGAGAGTTGCGTAGGAAAGTGGTCCATCCGATCGCCAAGGCCGACGCGATGAAGAAGGTCTTGGGCCCATTTGCGCCCGTCTCGGTCGCCCATTGGGCTGGGGGCGTAGGCCAGTGGCATCATGACCTGCTCCAGCGCGGTGGTGCGCGGAAGCAAGTTGAAGCTCTGAAACACGAACCCGATCATGCGGCTGCGAATCTCGGCGCGGCGGTCTGCGCTGACGGAGGTGACATCTTCCCCGTCGAGGAGATACTGGCCGGAAGTCGGATGGTCCAGGAAACCGAGCGTGTTCATGAGCGTCGTCTTTCCCGAGCCGCTCTGGCCGACGAGGGCGACCATCTCGCCGCGATCAATGGAGAGCGTGATGCCCTTGAGAACAGGGAGCTCGACCTCGCCGAGTGTGTAGACGCGAGTGATGTTGTTGAGCTGGATGAGTGCCATGGTCCGTGGAACGAGCGAGATGCCTGCGTTTCTATCGTCCTCCTCCGCCCGCGCCGGGCCGCGTGCCACCGGCACCGCCGGTGCCCCCGGCCCCGCCGCCGGTGCCGGATGGGCGCCCGCCGCCCATGCGCGGGGGTGCAAACGGATTCGTGGTCGCCCCACTATTGGTTTGGGCGACTTGCTCGCCCACGATGACTTCAGTGCCATCGGCGATGCCATCACCTTGCACTTCGGTGATGGTTCCGTCGGTCAAGCCGGTGGTCACGGCCACCATCTGCGGCTGGCCATCCTTGAGAATCCAGAGGGTACCGGGCTTCATGCCGTTTTCGAGGGGCTTGCCGCGTGCGGGTGCAGGGGCTTCGTACCCCTTGGGCACCCAGCGGAGCGCGGCGTTGGAGACGCCCAGCACTGCGTCGCGGTGGGCGACATCAAACTTGACGTTCGCGGTGAGATACGGGAGCAGCAGCAGATCGGAGTTGTCGGTGGAAATCTCTACGGTGTACGTCACGACGTTCTGAGTCATGGTCGCGTTCAGGCGTACTTTGCGGACAACGCCCTTGAACCTGCGGCCGGGAAACGCGTCAACGGTGAACGCCACGGCCTGTTGGGGGCGTACGTTGCCAATATCCGCTTCGTTGACCTGCACAAGCAGTTCCATCTTGCTGAGGTCTTTGGCGATCAGGAACAGACTGGGTGCGTTCAAGCTCGCCACCACGGTCTGGCCGATCTCCACACGCTTGTCGATTATGACGCCGCTGACGGGTGACTTGATGACGCAGTAGACCACGTTGCGGCTGGCCCGCTGCACGGTTGCTTCCGCCTGCTGCACCTGGGCTTCCGCCTGAGTCTTGGTCGCTTGTGCCTGTGCGATTGAGGCATCCGCGACGCCGACGCTTGCCTTTGCTTGGTCATACGCGGACTCGGATGCGTCATAGTCGGCTTGGGAGAGCGCGGTGGTGCCCTGCAGTTTCCTGGCCCGCTCGAAGTCGCGGCGGGTCTGCTCCTCGCGGGCAAGTGCCAGTCGTTTGTTGGCCTCGGCGGTCTTGATCTGGGCCTCGGCCTCGTTCACCTGCGACTGTCCCTGCGAGCGTTGTGCTCGGGCTGAGGCGAGATCGGCTTGATACAGAGCGTCGTCGATTCGGGCGAGCACCATGCCCTCGGAGACCACGGATCGGTAGTCGAGTTCCTTGCCGTCGGCATCCTTGCCGAACTCGGCGATCTGGCCGTTTACTTGCGCTCCGACGTCAATCACATCTTCGGGAACGAGTGTTCCGGTCGCACTAATAGTCTGCGCGATGTCCAGCGTGCGGATGGGAGAGGTCCGATAGGTCGGCGCGGCCGTCTCGCGGCCCTGATACCAGCGATATCCGAAAAAACCCCCGGCTCCCAAAGCCGCCAGTACCACTATCCAGATGATCGCGCCCTTCATCCATTGCTCCGTTCCGAACCATGCTTCAATCCGAGGCCACAACGACCCTCATTTGCGAATCGAGAGCGTACCCGACCCCGAACAACGCAGTTGTTCGACCCGCAAAACAGCTCGATTCCCAAAACCCCGTAAACTCCCCAACATGACCTTTCCATCATTCCGCGATCATCCACACTCCACTTGGCATAGCCGAACGCCCTCCGCTCCGGTATCCTCCCCTTCCACCTGCCGACCCGGAGACCCTGCATGAGCGGTGTAGACCTGCATCTTCCCCAACTTCGCCCGATGGGCAAGACCATGCGCACGGATCGCTGGTGGATCCAGCCGCTGCTGGTCTTCCTCGGGTTCTCAGCATTCATTGTCTATTCGACGTGGGCGGCGTTTCAAGCCAAACACTTCTACTTTGATGGTGGCGGGGCGCACTATCTGTCGCCGTTTTATTCCCCGCTGTTCTTCGATCCGGTGGGCATTACTTCGGGCCACGCCTTGTTCGGCCCGGCACCTTCGTGGCTGGTCAACCTCTTTCCGAGCTTCATCGGGTTCTCCCCCGCGTTCCTAATTTTGTGGGCACCCGGCGGGTTCCGGTTCACCTGCTACTACTACCGCGGGGCATACTACAAGGCCTTCTGGGCTGATCCCATTTCATGCTCCGTCGGCGAGCCGGGCTTCCGCGGGAAGAAGTACCGTGGTGAGGCGAAGCTGCCGCTGATTCTGCAGAATGTCCACAGGTACTTCCTGTACCTTGCCATCGTCTTCATCTTCCTGCTCGCGTACGACGCCATCATCGCGTTTAAGTTCACTGAGGGTGGCGTCACTCGGTTTGGAATCGGCATCGGCACGCTGTTGTTGCTGATCAATCCGATTCTGCTCGGGTCGTACACCTTCGGGTGTCACTCCTTCCGGCACCTTGTCGGTGGACGCAAGAACGAAATGGGCGATGGTGCGACCAAGAAGGCGTACGACTGCG
>JBKJOD010000466.1:0-13655 GCA_046593245.1 Phycisphaerales bacterium | reverse complement strand
CCACGTCACGGCGTGCGGATTGCCCATGGACACAAACATCCAATCCTTTGCCGTGTCGAAGCCACGCAAAGCGAACCCGCCACTGCTGCCCGGCGTGGTCTGATTCAAGTCCACAGGGACGCGTGCCGCATCCAGAATCGGCTCCCCCATATCCACCGTCGCCGACTGCACCTTTCCAGCCGCCGTCTCGTACGCGATACTCAGCAGACCCCGCCCCGTCTCCACCAGCATCGGATTCGCACGCACACCGAGCCGGTCGTACGCGAACTTCGCAACACAGCGCACCCCATTCCCACACATCTCGGATTCGGAACCGTCAGAGTTGAACATTCGCATCCGCGCGTGGGCCCCCGCGTCGCGAGCTGCTGTGCTTGGCTGGCAGACCACGATCACCCCATCCGAACCAATCCCCTTATGCCGATCGCTCATACCACGAACACGGTCTTCCCATCCCGATTCATCTATACGCCGCGCCACGTCCGGCTCCGTGTACCCATCTAGATACACATAGTCATTCCCACAGCCGTGCATCTTCACGAACTTCACGGCGCATCCTCCAGCGTCGATTGCTCAAACCTCATGCGATATCGCTCCAGTTCCGTCATCGGTGGCCGGCGGAGCACCAAACCTCCAAGCTCGCCCAAGATCGCCGGCGCGGCGATCGCCAGCACCAGCATCGCAATGCCCACCATGATTCCACCCTTGATCCATCGCACAAGTCGATCAATTGGCAGCCGATCCAGCGGCACGCCCACCAGCGCGAGCAACCGCCTCTGCCGCGTGTCAATCGAGCCGTGCCGAAAACTCCACTTGCGTGGATCGGCATGGCTGAGATTTGACACCGCTCCAAGCGCACCGCACATCGCGTCCACAGCCTCCTGCGTCACCACTTTCGTTTCCAGCTCATCGCGACTCAACTCTTTGGCCGCGAACGCATCCGCCTGCCACTCAAACCTGCGGCTGATCCACCCGAAACTCGCAAATCCCAATATCAGCACGATCGGCATCGCTCCGATCTGCGCAAAGTCGAATCCAGCGGCCAGCACCGAGGGCTTGCCCTGCCAGAGAAACGCCGTCGCCACTCCAACCGCGGCCAATCCGATCGCAATTCCCACGCCGATCAGTCCCATCATCCCCATCAGCCCCAGTACCAGCCAAGGAATGTGATTGTGCTTAGCGTGCCCAACCTCATGCGCCATCACGCTCTCAACCTGCCGGCCCGGAAGATGATCGAGCAGCGCATCGGTGAGCAGGATGTAGCGGAGCGGCGCGACCAGACCCATCGCCGCGCCGTTGACCATCGTTCCATATGTCCGCCAAACCAGCAACTCGCGGACGCGCACACCCGCGCGATCGCAGATCCGCATCAGCCGATCCCGCAGCGGCCCCGGCCCCAGCGGCACGGCGTCCCACACCAGCCGCATGAGTGCCGGCGCGAACAGAAACACCGTCGCGATTCCCACGAGTTGAATGGCGAACCGCGCGACTTCCGCCGCAGAATCGTGAGCAAACCAGTGGCCAACTCTGCCGATCAATCCACTCGAATACTGCTGCCGCATCATCCATGCGAGCACCCGCGTTGTCGATTCCGACCAGCACCCCATCAGCCCGACCGGCACCAGCACAAACAACATCTGATGCCGGATGTTCGACCAGACAAACTGCCATCGCGACTGCTCCGGATATGCCGGCTGTCCCTCCTCAAGCACTCGCATCAGTGATGCCCGGCGTATCCGCTGCTCGATCTGGTGATACGACCACCACCCCGCGATAAACGTGAGCAGTGCGGGGGAGACCGCGAGCAACTCATCCACCATGATCGTGTCGCCGACCACCGCCCGCACCTGCCCGACCCAACCCAGAACAAAAACATTGAGTACATGCGTTACCACGACTGTGAGCCGCGAAGCGATTAGCATCCGATCCGCGGTGCGAATCGCCCGCAGCGATCCGCGCCGGTCGATCTCCTTTCCACACGCCCAGCAGACCAGTTGCACCATTCCCGCTATTGCCACGAACGGCGCGAGCGCAACCACCACCCGCCACCACTCCAGCGGCTCCGCGGGCGCGTGCCGATGCACGCCCTCAACGATCTGATCGTGCATGTAGACCGTCGCCAGCAGCGCGATCACCCAGAGTTGCAACACGCCGGATTCCCTTCCCCGGCTGGGGGGTGGCCCGGTTCTCCGAACCGGGTTCCTCCCATCCGTCTATTTACTTCCCCACCACGATCTCACCAAGATCAACCACAATCCCGCCGCGCACATAATAATCAGCATCCATCGCGCCCTCGCGCACACTCGTCAAAACGATGCAGTTCCGCCCGTGGTTCGCCGCATAGTCCAGATCGCCGCGCCCCGGTCCCGCATAGTCACGATTATTCGGCGTCTGCACATGGAAGTGGTAGTGCCCCAGCGACCGGCCCGAGTCCGTGAACATCTCTTCGGGGGCCATGAACGTGCGATCATCTTTCCGCTCCGTGGTCCGCGGCTGATACCCACGCAGCGCGAACTTCCCGCCCTTCTCCGTCTCCACGCCCCCCTGCTCCGCGGCCCACAGCACGCCGCCATACTCGGTCGTGACATCCGCCTGATCCATTGCCGCTTGCCTAAACAGCTCCGCGATCACGCTCGGGCGGCGGATCGCCTCATCCAGCACCAGTACGGAAAGCAGGTCACCCCAGACGAGCTTGCCCTCCCAATCCTTTGGCGTCTCTTTGCTCTTCTCTTCCATCACACCGAGACCCTCGGTCTTCAGCCAGATACGTCGCCCCGCAAGCCGCGCGTTCAGTTCCGCAAGCAGCTGTTCGCGCGATGCCGAGAGCCACTCGCTGTGGTTGGTGGCCGCCCAGCGAACCGGCTCAATGTGCCGAAGTTGCAAACCGGACTTCTGATCCGCCCGCAGCGTTGCCACGTTCTGTGCCGCCGCGCTCCACCACGCGGCGTTCCGCTTGTCCTTCTCATCCGCGATCCCGTGCAGCCACGCGAGCTCCGATCCTGTGATCGGCACCACGCCTAGATCGCGGGCGCACTTGTTGATCTCTTTGATCGCCGCGTCGCTGGACGCCTCGCCGGATGCCAGCACCGTTCGCTTTGATCCGTCCGGATCAATCCGCCCAAGCAGGTCCCACGCCGCCTGCCGCGACTTCTCCGCCGAGTCATCCGGAATCTTCGGAGCCCCGTTCTCACTGGGCCGCACGAAGACATCAAACACGATCGCCGTCAGATCCTTCCCCGGGTGCAACGCCAGCAGCGCATCGCGTTCCGGGCGATCCTCATCCGGCGGCACCGGCACCTTGCGCGCGTATGAGCGCACCAGCGAGGCCGTCTGATCCTGCCACACCGCATCCGCCGCCCGCGACTGCATGGCCTTGCAGAAATCCACGACGACCGACCATTGCCCCTCCGTCGGCAGCCGCAGCCGCATGAACTTGCGGGTGTCTGCCAATCCCTCCGGCGTGGTGTCCGTGAGCAGCAGCGCGAGCGCCCGCTGTCGGAGTGGCTGCGGGGCGTTTCCCTTCCACAAAGTATCCTTGCTCCCCTGCCGCGCCGCGGCCAACCTCGCAGGGTCCTTCGCCGCCTCCGCCCACAACGCTTCTAGCGCGATGATCCGCTGGTTCGCCTGCAAGTCTTTATTGCGGGCGTCCACCGTCGGCTCGCCGGTCACCCCTTTGGGGTTGTCCGAACACCCTGGCGGCACCATCGCCGCCGCACCGACAAGCACAGCGACCGACCCAAGAACGCGAAAAATGGGCATTTTCATTGCCGGCAGTTTAGGGAGTCCGCTCCGCCGTCTTCCCACCCGCCCGGATCGATCTACTATGTACATTCGTTTCTCATCGGAATCCCGCTTGACCCGACTCCACCCCCCCACCCCTCCGAACTCCGCCACTCCCTCCCCCGGAGCCGGTGGTGTTTCCGGCACCTTGCAGGACAAAATCGGCAAGGTCATCGCCCTGATCCGTCCCGCTGTGCAGGCCGACGGCGGCGACATAGAGTTTGTCGGGCTCACCCCTGAAAACATCGTGCAAATCCGCATGCACGGGGCCTGCGTCGGCTGTCCCTCGGCTTCCGTCACCCTGCAAACGGGGATCGAGCGGAATCTGAAGGCCCACATCCCCGAGGTTTGTGGCATTCAGGCCGTGGATTGAGCTGCTTCCGGCTTTCCCAAACCCGAATCCGACACTGGGGACACCCCTGCCCCCCACCCTACCCCCACGTTCCCCACACTTCTTCCACATTTTGTTTCGTGGAACCGACAGGTTTGATATGATTCCCGACTGGTGAGGACCGCCGCAGGACAGACGCGGCGGAAAAGAAGGGACTGGAGGTCCGAATGCTTGTGATTACACGTCGGGAAGGGGAAGAAGTCGTCATCGGCGACCCCTCGAAACCCATCGGGATCGTCCGCATCGCGTCCATCAAGGGCGATCGCGTCCGCATCGCCTTCGATTTTCCGCGCGAGATCGACGTCCATCGTCGAGAAGTCGCCAACCAGATCGTTGAGGATCGCCCCAACGTCGTCGGTCAGATCAAACCCGGCGCGGCCTGAGTCCAGTCGGCGGAGCACTCCGCCACACCTGAACACAGACAGGCACGGATCAAGACAGATCATTGTTCTGATCCGTGTCCATCCGCGTTGATCTGTGGCCGCTCCCTCGGTTCAATCGTTCGACACCAGTTTCTTGGACTGCTCCACGAACTGATCGCCCGTCCACTGCGTGTCCTTGGTCACGCGGCCTTTGGCCGCGTCTCGTTCGTGGGCCTTGGCTTCTTTCTGACGATGCACCAAGTCCGCGTGCGTGGTGAAATATTGCAGCGAGTGGCCGCGGAACTGTTCGATGCTGGTGAAGTTGTGCTTGTCCATGAACGCCGAGAGTTGCTCGCACATAGGTTTGACCATCTCATAGCCGTGGATCATTACGCCAGTACAAACTTGCACTGTTGATGCACCGAGCAGAATGAACTGGGCCGCGTCCTCCCCCGTTTCGATGCCGCCGATGCCGGAGAGAGACCCTTTGGGGAACTCCCCCTTCATCATCCGTGCGCACTCCATCACCATCCGCAACGCAACCGGGCGCACTGCTTTACATGAGTAGCCGCCGGGCGTGGTATACCCCTCCACCGTCGGCTCCGGGCGCAGCGTCTTCAGGTCCACACCCATCACGCACAGAATCGTGTTGATCGCCGCGATTCCCTCGCAGCCGTTCTTCAGCGCGGCCCGCGCGGGATCCTCGATGTGCGTGATGTTCGGCGTCATCTTCGCCCACACCGGGATCTTCGCCACGGCGTTCACCCATGAACAGACCTCACCAAGAATCTCGGGGTCCTGCCCCATCGCCGCGCCCATCTTGCGTTCGGGCAATCCGTGCGGGCAGGAGAAGTTCAGCTCGAAGGCATCCACGCCCGCATCCTGGCATCGCTCGACGATCTCGACCCACGCATCCTTCCGGCACTCTTCCATGATCGACGCGATCAGCACGCCTTTGGGATACTTGTCCTTGACGCGCTTGAACTCGTCGATCCAGACATCGAAGGGGCGATCGGAAATCAACTCGATGTTCTGCCAGCCCACGATCGTCTCGTTCGGCTTGGTCCCCACGCGCATCCGCGCGTAGCGCGGAGCAACGTTCACCACCTTGCTCGCATCCAGCGAGATCGTCTTGGCGATCACCGCTCCCCATCCTTCATCGAACGCCTTGCCGATCACGTTCGCGTTCGTCCCGGGCGGGCCGGAGCCGATCACGAACGGGTTGGGAAGTTTCAGGCCGTCAACGGTGACAGAAAGGTCGGCCATGCGGGGGCTCCTGAACAGAGGGGGGGTCCGAAGACAGAAGTATAGAGGAAACCGCCCGCAACGGTGCGGCGCTGCAAGTCTTCGGCACACCCCACGGCCGAAAGATGGCCATATGCAGTGCGGAGCGGAGCGCGAGAGTGTTCCCCGCGCGGCCATGTGGCCCATGGCGGCAGAGGCCCATCCGACCGCTCCGACAAACAAGACACAAAGCCAGTCGGGTTCGAACGCCGTGTCGGTCGTTCAGACCCGGTCACAGGAAAGATCACGCGGGCCGTCTGCTCTGTAAAAAACACAGGGACAGGGGGTAGATGAAGAAAGACGAAAAGAGTGGAAGGACGGCCCGGACAATTGCACGAGGAGCAGGATGAGGATTTGGATCAAAGCGGAGCCCGCTTCCGATCCTCTTCGTACACCAAATCCTCATCCTCCCCCTTTTTCTCCGTGCCACCCTCGGGGCGCCCAGCGTCCTGTGTGTTGGAATCTTCGTATTCCTCAGCGAATCGCTCGAATAAGCATTTAAGCCGCGCCCGACACCAGCGATTGCGATTCTGAGAACGCGGCGGGCACATCACCCACGATCGTCGGCTCGGCCGAGCCGTAGCCGCCAACCTCGAACTTGAGCCGCCGCTCGCGAGCGAAGCGAACGGCCTTGTGCTGCACGATGCCGCCATCCAGCGCGAGAGCGCCGAGCCAGGAGAGGGAGGCATATCGCCTGGGCTGTGTGCCGGTTTTCGCCGGATCCCACTCGTACAGGCCGTCCACATCCTTGACGAGTCGGCACTTCGCTGCGCCAATCTGCTCCGCGATGAAGATCGCGCTGAGATCGCTGCCGCCACGCCCGAGCAAGACGAGGCGTTTGAGTTCGTCGATGCCGATGAAGCCGGGGACGACCAGCGCGCGGTGCTCCTCCAGCAGCACGCGCACGGCGGCCGCGTTGACGGATTTGGGGAAGGCGTCAAGGGGCGCACCCTCGGCGCGAAGGCCGATGGTCCATGGGGACGCGACCGTGGACGGGACGCCCGCGCGGTGCAGCGCGAGGCCAAGAAGCGATGCGGACTGCAACTCGCCGGTTGCCGTCAGCAGCGCCTGCGCTTCGGCGAGCGGCTGCTCACCGAAGGCCTTTGCGCGGCGCACGAGCGTGTCCGTTACACCCTCAAAGGCGGAGACAACCGCGACGACATTCCAGCCACGATCGATCCATGACTCCGTCTCTTTCACGGCCTTGAGGAGATCATCCTCGCCGCGGAGCACGGAGCCGCCGAACTTCAGCACAATCAGCGGGCGAGCCATGTGGATCCTCCTTTCGTGACGGGGGCGATAATCGTGGGAGCGATCGCGTCATCTTCGAGATCGACGATGACATCCGCGTGCGCCGCGGCGATGGCCTGGGCCAGATCCTCAATGATCGCCTCGGGCTCTTCGAGACCGACGGACAAACGGATCAGCCCATCGGTGATCCCGGCAGCGCGGCGCTGCTCGGGCGGAACATCCGCGTGCGTCATGGTGACGGGGTGGGTCAAAAGCGTCTCGACCGAGCCGACATGCTCGACCAGCGCACAGAGCTGCGCGCCCTCCAGCACCCGCTTGCCCGCGGCCGCGCCGCCGACGACCTCAAACGAGATCACCGCGCCGTGCAGCCCTTCGAGATGCTGGCGATCGGCAAGGTCGCGCTGCGGGTGATCGGCCAAACCGGGATAGTTCACCTTGGAAACATGCGGATTCGAGGCGAGCCATTCCGCGATCACCTGCGAGTTTCTGGACTGCTGGCGGATACGCAGCGGCAGCGTCTTGATGCCGCGCGTGGTCAGCCAGGCGTTGAGCGGGGCTTGGATACCGCCTGTGCACTTGCGAATCCAGCGGACCTTGTCGAGGATTGCGGTGTCGCGCGAGACAATCGCACCGCCGCACGCGGAGGAGTGGCCCTCGATGAGCTTGGTCGTGGAGTACACGCTGATGTCTGCGCCGAGTTCGAGCGGACGCTGCAGCACGGGAGTCAGGAACGTGTTGTCCACGGCGAGGGGGACGTTGTGCTTCTTGGTGATCGCCGCGATGGCCGCAATGTCGGTCAGCGTGAGCGTCGGATTCGCGGGCGACTCGATGAAGACCAGCTTGGTGCGTGGCGTGATCGCCTTCTCGACATTCGCGGGGTCGGTGGTGTTCACAAACGTCGAGGTGATGCCAAGCTCGTTCAGAACTTGGCGGAACAGGCGCGTCGTGCCGCCGTAGATGGCGTCGCCGACAACCGCGTGATCGCCTGCGCGGAGCAGCGCGAGAAAGAGTGCCGTCTCCGCGCCCAGGCCGGTGCCGAAGCTGACGGCGGGTGGGCAGTTCTCCAGCGCGCCGAGAACGATCTCGCTCTCGTCCACTGTGGGATTGCTGACGCGCGAGTACGAGTGGCCGCCGGTCTGACCGATCTGCGACTGGTGGAACGTGGTGGTCTGCGTGAGCGCCCCGACGAGCGGTCCGGAACGCGTGCGAACCACGGTCTGGCCTGCGGAACGCTGCACTTCAACGCTGGTTTTGTCGCTGGACCACCCTTCCGCGGGGCCGTGCAGAGCGCGGGTGCTGATACGCGCGGCGGGCTTGGTGGTGGCGGACGCGGGAACGATCGGGGAAGCAGAGAACGACATGCCGTGACTCCTTCACGGCATCAAGCATTGGTTTGGCGCTCTTGCGGGGAGACAGCGAACATCGCTGTCATTTTTGCTTCAGGAATCATCTTCGTGCTGCAAAGCAGAAGAAGTCCATCGGCCGCATCGGTGCCCCGCAGGGGCCAACCCGGCACCGCGACCATGTTGTTGAGACATGGCTCGGTTGCCGCCCGGACGAGAGTGACCTCTCCGGGGCTCTTGATGCTGACCAGAGAGTACGGGGGGTTTCCGAGAAGTCAAACGCCGATCACCCGACCGCAAAAACACCGCAACCCGAGCGGCGGTTGGCCGCGCAGGTCGCTGATTCTGACGGACTTCCATCTGGAAAGTGCCGAGGGGCGGATTCGAACCGCCGACCTGGACGTTATGAATGTCCCGCTCTAACCAACTGAGCTACCTCGGCATGAGGGGCGGATTGTACCGGGGAAAAATGCTTCGACAAGCGGGCGTGCGCGGCGGAACCGCGCGAACGAGCCGTGCCGGTTGTTGCGAAGGCATTTCGGCCGCGTCGGACCACACATGGGCCGCAAAGCCCATACGATAAAATCAATCCACCATGTCGTTGCGGGTGACGCGTACTTGCGACTGGGCGGGCGGCATCGGGCGTGGTTGCTGGCCGCCCTGCGGCTGCTGATACCCACCCTGATTTCCGGTCTGCTGCCCACCCTGCTGATAGTTCTGCTGCTGCTGGCCGTACTGCTGCGGCGGCTGCTGAAACTGCTGCGGCTGGCGCGGCGGCGGGGAGAACTGCTGCTGGTTGTATCCCTGATTGGAGTTCTGCTCGTACGGGTTCTGCGGCTGGCCGCTGACATCCTCCCCAGCCTCCTTCAAGCCCTTCTTGAACTCGGTAATTCCTTTGCCCATATTGCGGCCAATCTCTGGCAGCCGGCGACCGAAAATCAGCAGCGCGACAAATGCGAAGATCAAGAGGTGCGTCGGGCTGAGAAGGCCTTCGATAAACGCGAGGGTCATGGGGTCCCCGATCCGTGAGGCGTGGAAAGACACATGAAACAGAAAGTCAAACGAGGCAACGTGCGATAACAGGGTAGGACGGGGGATTCAATGGGCAGCATCCCCTCGGATCAACGAACATCGGCCAGACATCTTGCCCAAATAAACCCTCTTTGGACTCCAAATGGGTGTTTGGCCTTCCGTGTCCTCGGGATAGTCGGTTAGACGGGAGTCTACGTTGAGCTCAGGACCACAAATGAGGGGGAACGGAGCAGTTTCTAAGGCCTTGAGGGGTACCACTTCTCGACGGTCTACGTCTGAATCGCCTCTCGAGTTTTACCATCAGCTGCTTCTACGACATTCAGCAAGAGCATTGCGACGGTCATGGGGCCGACCCCACCGGGAACCGGGCTGATCCACGCTGCGCCGCCTGTCGCGCGAATGGGCTCGAAGTCGCAGTCGCCTACGGTTTTCATGGTCCCGTCCACGGTTTTCACACGGTTCACCCCGACATCAATGACAACCGAACCCGCCTTGACCATGTCGCGGTTGATAAGTCCCGGAACGCCAGCCGCGGCGATGAGGATGTCGGCGCGTGCCGTGAGTTGCGGCAAGTCCGGTGTCCACTTGTTGCATGAAATAACTGTTGCATCCTGTCGCATGAGCAGGACGGCGATCGGCTTACCCACGTGGTTGCTGGCACCGACGACCACGGCCGTCTTGCCGCGCAGCTCAACGCCCGTGTGTTCGACCATCTTGATCACCGCGAGCGCGGTGCAGGGAGCGAGTGACGAGCGGCCGTACACGATGTTGCCGATGTTTGCGGGATTCACTCCCTCCACATCTTTGTCCTGGTCAATCAAGCACTGGATGGCGTAGGAATCCACGCAGGGGGGAAGCGGCATGTGAACCATGATCGCGGAGCAATCCGGGCTGATATTCAGCTGCTCAATGAGCGCTGCGACGTCTTGCTGAGTGGCCGTGGCGGGGAGCTCGTGGAGTTTGTGGTCGATGCCCAGCTCGGCCGCGGTGCGGGCCTGGCTCTCGGCGTATTGACGGGCGGCATTGTCTGATGACCCAACCAGAACGGCGTCCAGACGGACCGACTTTCCAGCGGCGCGGAGCAGCCGGACCCGCTCGGCGATCCGTGAGCGGTGCTCTTGGGCGAGTGCCTTGCCGTCGATAATGCGGGCGGTCATGGGGCGGATGATACCGGAGGCGCGAGCACGGTAAACTCCGGCTGTGAGCAAACCCTCTCCCAAAGCTCGTGTGGTGGAATTACGCGATTTACTTGAGCACGCCAGTCGGGCGTACTACGTAGACGCCGTACCAGAGATCTCGGATATCGAATTCGATCGATTGCTTACCGAGCTGATTCGGTTGGAGAACGAACACCCGGAACTGGTCGATCCGACTTCGCCAACGCAGCGCGTGGGTTCTGAGGTCGTAGATCAGCTTCACGCTGTCGCACACCGCTTGCCAATGCTCTCGATTGACAATACGTACACGCCTTCCGAAGTGGAAACTTGGTACCGGAGAGTCTGCGATGAGCTTCGCACAAAACAGCCCACGACTCCTCGTCTTTTCGAGGCGGAAGAGGTTGCAACTCCGGCCTTGTATGTCGAACCCAAAGTAGATGGAGTTGCGATGTCCTTGGTGTACCAACGTGGGAAGCTGATCCACGCCGTAACCCGAGGCGACGGCAGCCGGGGAGACGACGTACTCCACAATGTGAAGCGAATAAAGGAGCTTCCGACTCAACTCTCTCGGCGCGGAGGTTCGAACCGAAGCGATTGGCCAATCCCCGATCTTCTGGAAGTCCGCGGGGAAATTTACCTCACACACGACATGTTCGAGAGGGTAAATCAGGAACGAGCCGCCGATGGCGACGATCTCTTTATGAATCCTCGAAACGCAGTAGCAGGAGCGGTGAGATCTCTCGACTCCTCAGGTTTTACTCGCTTGCGACCCAAGTTCTTGGCACACGGCCAAGGTCGCGCGATGCCAAATCAATTCACAGAAAGCCATTCATCGTACATCGCAGAATTGCGGCGCTTCGACATTCCCACCTCACCGTGGGGGACGGTGTGCCAGACTATTCCTGAGGTGCTTGAATACATCTCGGAGTTCGCGCACAAACGGCTCACAATTGGCTATCCGACCGATGGCGTTGTAGTAAGAATAGATTCGTTCGACTTTCAAAAGCGACTTGGCAGTACGTCCAAGAGCCCTCGTTGGATCATCGCGTATAAGTATCCGGCCGAACGGAAGACGACTGTGTTGGTGCGTGTGGACCCACAGGTTGGAAAGAGCGGAAAAATCACGCCGCGGGCGGTGATGGAGCCAGTGCTGCTGGCGGGGACAGTGGTGAAACACGCATCGCTGCATAACTATGGGCGCGTGCGCGATGCCTCGACGAACCCCGATGTGCCGGATGCACCGCGCACGGACATTCGCATCGGCGACACGGTGTATGTGGAGAAGGCTGGCGAGATCATTCCGTATGTCGCGGGCGTGGTGATCGCAAAGCGGCCGCGCGGGGCTGAGAAGATTGATCCGCCAACGAAGTGCCCGGAGTGCAACGGGCCGGTGGAACTGGACCCGCCCGAGGCGATGGATGATCCGAAGCTGGAAACCTCACGGAGTTGCGTGAACCCGGAGTGCCCGGCGCAGATTCGCGAGAAGATTATCTGGTTCGCGGGCAGGCGGCAGATGGATATTGAGGGACTCGGAGAGAAGACTGTTGATCAGATTCGGGCAACAACGTTGCCGAAGGGCGACGAGCGACGCATCGCGGCGGGTGTGCCGGATGACGCGAAGGAGATTCCGCTCGGCACGTTCGCGGATGTGTTCAGACTGAAGGAGCATCGCGACAAACTCCTGCAGCTCGAACGCATGGGAGAGAAGAAGGTGGACAATCTCCTGGAGGGAATCGAGCAGGCCAAGTCGCGCGGTCTGGGAAAAGTGCTCGCGGGCATGGGCATTCGACATGTCGGCGAGTCGACATCGAAAGCACTCGCGCGGCAGTTCAAGGATTTGGATGATCTGCTCGCGGCGGAAGAGCCACGTCTGCGGCCGAAGACACTCAAGAAAGACGAGGCCGCGCGGCTGGGACTGCCAATCGAGGTCGGTGATCGCGAAGAGACAGGGCTCGGAAACGACACCGCCCGCGCGGTCTATGACTACTTGCATAGCAAGGTGGCGACTCGGACATTCAAGGACTTGCGTGAGCAGGGTGTTGATCTATCCAGTCAAGACTATCGCCTCCCCACCGCGTCAGGTGCCAAGACCGCTGAAGGACCGTTCGCGGGAAAGACTATCGTCCTGACAGGCACGCTGGAAAGCTATCAGCGCGACGATCTGAAAAACCTGCTGGAAAAGCTGGGGGCGAAAATCAGTGGCAGTGTGTCGAGCAAGACACACCTATTGATAGCGGGCGCAGAGGCCGGATCAAAGCTGAGCAAGGCGCAGGAGCTTGAGGTGACCATCTGGGATGAGGCCAAACTACTTGAAGCGTTGAAAGCCGCCGGAGGACGCTGAGCGTCTACGCTCACCAGCACATGCAAAACGTCGAGTACAAAGCCGAACTCCGCGATATCTCTCTCGCCCGCACCATTGCCGCCGCCATCGGCGCGATGAAGGTGGACACGCTGGTGCAGACGGATACATACTTCCGCGTGCCCGATGCCAAACTGAAGCGACGAGAAACAGTGGGCCACCCGACCGAATGGGGCTTCTACAACCGCCCGGGGCGCACGCGAGCGAAGCTCAGCACGTTCACGCTCTATCCGGAACACATGGCCCGTGAGCGGTTCGGGCACAACGCGCTGCCAGTGTGGGTGGTGGTCAAGAAGTCACGCGAACTGTGGACGTATGACGGCGTGCGCATCCACCTGGACACCGTGGACCATCTGGGCACGTTCATCGAGTTTGAGGCATTGGTCTGTCCGGAGCGCACGCAGACAAAGGGGCATGAACTGGTCGAGTTTCTCCGCACATCCCTCGCCCCGGCGATGGGAGAAGCCGTGGCGTGCGGATACGCGGACCTGCTCGCACCTGATGAGGCAGAGCGTTCATCGCAAGCGATTGAAGAGTAACTATCACTTGGGTGGGAATCCTTCAGGCATCCACTCGGGAAGGTTCTTGATCGAGTTTCGTGCCGCGTGTGAAGTCGGTACACCCCACTGCTCAAAGAACGGCCCGAGATTCTTCCCAGTCGCGCGGCTGAATCGCACCATCCACTGATCCCGCTTGTCG
>JBKJOD010000377.1:0-17570 GCA_046593245.1 Phycisphaerales bacterium | reverse complement strand
TGTCGCCGACATCTTCAACTTCCTCGCCGCGTGGTTCGCGGGAACTCCGGTGGGCGACTTCACCCACTCCAACGGCATTGGCGTTCCGGACATCTTCGCGTTTCTCTCTGCATGGTTCGCGGGGTGCTGAAACGCCAATCAGCGCCGATGCGCGTATGCCCCCCCGCATGACACGGTGCGTGCTGCGATACCGGTCGATCCCGCGTTGCCCCCGGCGGCTTGCGCCACTCGGCTCTGATGGGTTTCCGGTACACTCACGAGATGATCCCCGACGCCGCCACCATCGCCAGGCGCAGACACACCGTCACGATTGTCGTGCGGCTCTTGATCGCGCTCTACGGCGCATTTTGCGTGTACGCTCTGGTAGTGGGGCCGGTCGTGTCCGTTCTCAATACGCTCATGAACTGGTCGAACAACTCAGGAATGGTCGGCTCGCTGGTGCTCGGTCAACTCGGCAACGGCTGCTATGTACTTCCACAACTCATGCTTGTCGTCGTGCTTGTGCTGACGGAGCAGCGCCTGGTCCGCTGGATCGTCCCAATCCCCGCCAAGCACGCCGGCTGCCCCAAGTGCGGCTACTCCCTCAAGGACCTCAAGAGCCCCATCTGCCCCGAGTGCGGCACATCGCTCCGCGGCTGACGCGAATGGCGATCAAGTTGTAAGTTGGCTGGCTGGCCCGAGCGGCTTGCCCGCCCGTGAGACTGGAACAATGTTGCAACACCACGGGCAGACCAGCCGCCCGTGCCACCCCTTCTTTTCTTTTCTCTTCCGGCCACTCCGCATTCCTCCAAAATCGCGATTGCGTTCCCCCAACAATCCATACGTCTCCCTGTCTCCCTGTCTCCCCTTCACTTCTCGTTCCCATGTCCGACCCCGAGTTCATCCATCCCCCCGACCCGCTCCCGACCCTGCCCGGGGTGCCCCCGCCACTCTCTGCCGCGTCGCCAAGTGCATCCGCCGCCGCATCTGCCGAATCCCACACCGCCCGCCTCACCGATCCTTCCGTCCCGCACGAGCAGCGGACGTACGGCCTGCTCACGCATCTGAGCTTGCTGCTGCTGCTCTTTGTGCTTCCCTTCTCCTTCGCGCTCCCGCTGCTGGCGCTCGCGCTCATCACCGCTGTCGTGCCGCTCTCCATGTGGCTCGCTCGTCGCGAGCGGTCCCGGTTCATCGCCGACCACGGCCGCGAGGCCCTCAACTTCCATCTCACCATCATCCTGTACTGGACCGTCGCCCTCGCCCTCACCCCGCTCTGCGGCGTCGGCTTCTTCATGATGGTCGGCTGCTACATCCTCGCCATCACCGGCGGCGTCATGGCCTGCGTCGCCGCCAGCCGCGCGGAGTATTTCAGATATCCGATGTGCGTGCGGTTTGTGAGATGAGTCGGACTACTCGCATCTGCGACTGCTATTGGTGTTCGCCACTCTCATCCGAAATCGCGTACACGCGAGTGGTCAATCCGCGATCCAGCACAGAGAGAAGCTTTGGTACAAGCAGTGCCAGTACGTCGATTCTGATGTCATTGGATACCAGCACCACCACAGCCAGCGGAAGATCGCCCCGATCCTGCTGGTGCATCATGTTCTGATCCACCGTCACCAGCACATCGAACGCGCTCGCCGCAGCCGCGAGCAGTTTTCCGTTGCTCAGATTGTCCCATTCCATCTCTCGCGCTGTGCGAACATCATGGCCTGCGAGCAGCCGCGCCAGTGGTCTGGGCACGCAATGGTCCAGAAGTACCCTCACGCGGCACGCAAATCCACGGACATTCGCCCGGCCGCGAGATCAAGCACCTTCTCGGCCTGCTCCCGCGTCACGCCCTCAAAGTGGTCCAGAAAGGTCGCCAAGTCGTATCCGCCACGCAGATAGTCAAAGAGCGCCTTCACGGGTACGCGCGTGCCGCGGAACACCGGTTCTCCACCCAATCGGTCCGGATCGACCGATACATACGGGTGCCACGGGCTGTTTGGGGCGATGCACTCCATGGTGCAGGATTGTACGCCGTTCCGGCCCTGCCCTGCACTGTCTAAACTCACACCAACTTGCCATTGCTCCAAGTCCAAAACCTCCAGAAGTCTTACTCCGGCCGCACGGTTGTCGGCGGCGTCTCGTTCCACGTCGATGAGGCCGAAATCGTCGGCCTTCTTGGTCGCAACGGTGCAGGCAAGACCACTAGCTTCCGCATGGCCATCGGCATGATCGAGGCCGATGCCGGCAAGGTCATCTTCGACGGCCGCGATATCTCCGGCCTCCCGATGTACCAGCGTGCGCGCCTGGGCATGGGCTATCTCTCCCAAGAGCCCAGCATTTTCACCCGGCTCACCTTCGAGCAGAACCTCCTCGCCATTTTGGAAACTCTCCCCATCTCCCGCCCGGAGCGCAAGGCCCGGGCCGCGGAGCTGCTCGAGCAGTTCCACCTCTCCCACAAGGCCAACCACCACGCCCGCACCGGCTCCGGCGGCGAGCGCCGCAAGCTCGAGATCGCCCGCGCCCTGGTCACCGAACCCAAGCTCATTCTGCTGGACGAGCCCTTCTCCGGCGTGGACCCCATCGCCGTCGAGGATCTGCAGCGCGAGATCCGCTCCCTCACCCAGCGCGGCATCGCCTGCCTCATCACCGACCACAACGTGCAGCAGACCCTCCGCGTCTGCGACCGCGCGTACATCATCGACGAGGGCAAGAAGTTCGCCGAAGGCACCCCTCGCGAGCTCATTAACGATGAAATGGTCAAACGCGTCTACCTCGGCGGCCTCTTCCGCGGCGACGAGTTCGACGATCATCCCACCGCCCGAAACGGCACATCCCCCCCACGGGTGGCAAGGTCATCTTGATGGGTGGCACGGGCAGCTTGCTGCCCGTGGTGTTGCAACCAGCCCGTCAGAATCAAGCTCTCGCGGCCCCCCACCCGATTCTGCTATTCTCATGCCTATGCAACTCCGCCCCCTCTGCCTGCTCGCCCTGATCGCCGCGTCCTGCGGCGGCTGCCTGAAGCGCACCATCTCCGTCACCACTGAGCCCCCCGGCGCGCTCGTGTGGATCAACGATGTCGAGGTCGGCCGCACTCCCTTGGAGACCGACTTCACCTTCTACGGCAAGTACGATGTCCGCGTCCGTCGCGAGGGCTACGAGCCGATCGTCACCAGCGCCAAGGCCAAGACCCCGGTGCAGGAACTCCCGGGCGTGGACCTGCTCGCCGAGGCCGCGCCGGTTCAGATGCACAACGTCGTCCGTTGGCACTGGAACCTTGTCCCCCTTGCGGAGCAATCCCAAAGCAAGGAACAGGCGGAAAAGGATTTGCTCGCGCGGGCGAACGACCTCCGCGGCCAAACCTCCGCCAAGCCCGCGGCCGACGCATCAACACCCGATGCCCCCAAGCCCACCGCCGCCCCTGCTTCCGAGCCGTCACCTGCCAGCCCAAAGGGCTGACATGAAATAGCCGCAGGCAAACGAGCGTCGCCGACGCGATGTGGCATCGCATCCGTTTCGACCCTGAATGGGTCGAACACGTTCACCACCGCGCTGCAATGTTCAAGCCCTTCGGGGTTGGTGTGCTTCACGCGAGCTTTCCGGGGGCGTCGCTCGCAAGGCCTCGCTCGCCCCCGGCGACTCCATGCGAGCCCTTCAGGCTCAAATGCAAATAATCACGCGACCAAATTCCCACATCCCACATCCCACATCCCACATCCCACATCCCAAATCTCACTCCCTCTCCCTCCCCGGCACGCCCACGACCGTCCTCTCATCCACCACCGATCGGATCACCACCGATCCCGCCCCGATCACGCACCGATCCCCGATCGAAAGATCCGGCAGCACTCGCGCCCCGATCCCCACCAATGTTTGCGTTCCCACCCGCACCCGCCCCGCCAGCACCGCGCCGGGCGCGATGTGCGTGTTGAACCCAACCACACACTCGTGCTCCACGATCGCTCCCGTGTTCACGATCGCGTGGTCCATGATGAGCGCCCGCGCATTCACCACCGCCCGCGGCCCCACAAACACCCCCGCCCCGATCCGTGCCGAACTCGACACCACCGCCGTCGGATGAATCACCGTCCGTGCCCCGCGCCCGTTCTCCAGTTGTGCCAGTCGATCAATCACCCCGCCGCGAAACGCCAAGTGCCCCACCGCAACAATCCACCCACGATCCCCGATCCGGTCCAGCTCACTCAACTTCCCGACCCGTACCACGCCGTTGGGCGATCGCCCCAGTGGTGCATCGACATCATCATCCAGAAACCCAACCGGCAGCAACCCCGCTTCGATCGCCGCTTCAGCAATAACCAGCGCGTGCCCGCCACCACCCACCAGAACAAGGGGATGCTTCGCTCCGTGGCCGGTTCCAGATGTCGATTCGCGCGGCCCGTCTTTCATACAACTGCTATCGACCCTTCCTGCTCACCCGGTTCGCTCGTCAGCCGCGCAACCGCAAAGTTACCCACACAATCCTAACATTCACTTTCCAAGTTGACGAAAGCACTCGGGTACGCGATGCTTGCCCTCCACGTTTGCTCCCTGGCTCCGGCCCGGCGGCAACTGTGGCACATCCGTCGTGCCAGGCGGGCAGGGGCATCCTGCGCTCCCGGCGCAACGTACCGGGATTGGCGGCCGTGCCCCCGCACGTTCGTCTCCCCATCACTCCGGCTCGGCAACGGCCCGGATTATTTTGCTCTCGACCCTTCGGAGAAGTTCCATGGCGGCTCGGACAAGCACCAGTTTCGGCATCGGCGCGACGATCACCATCCTCGGTATCGCCACGCTCGGCCTCTTCATCACCTCCATGCTCTTTTACGCGCAGCGCCGCGCGGCTATCGAGCGCGTCGCACAGGCGGATGAAACCACCAAGGACTTCCTGTCCCCCTCGGATCGCAACGACCCGGTCGTGATCCGTCTGAAGGAAGAGGCCGCCAAGAAGAAGCAGACCGTCGTCCGCCTCCTTGTCGATGAGCGCAAGGACATCATGTCCAAGGCGACCGGTTCGGATCGCGACACCGTCAAGACGCTCGCGGATGCCGTTGAGAAGGAGAAGGCCGCGTCCCTCGTCGGCGCGATCCGCGATCGCAACAGTGAGATCGAGTCCCTCAAGACCCGCATGACCAACGCCGAGGCCGCCCGCGACCGCGCCCAGCAGGATCAGATGAACGCCTCCAGTCGCATCAAGACCTCCGAGGACAACATGAACGCCACCCTCGCCGCGCTCCGCGAGGAAGTTGGCAAGACCAAGTCCGAGACCGACGCGATGCGCGATGATGTGGCCAAGACCAAGGCCAAGATGGATGAGAACGTCGAGAAAGTGCGCACCGACGCGAAAGCCCGCGAGACCGCCCTCAAGAGCGAGATCGACAAGCTCCAGGCCGAAGCCGCCGTCAACCGCTCCAAGATTCGCACCTACGAGGAGCAGCAGCGCGGCACCCGCTTCGCCGGTCAATCCGAATACGCCCTGATCGACGGCCAGGTCATCGGTGCCGCCTCCACCGAGGGCACCGTCACGCTGAACATCGGGCGCAACCAGAAGGTCGTCATCGGACTTCCCTTCAACATCTACGCCGCGGGCACGACCATCAAGCTCGACGAGAAAACCGGCAACTACCCCACCGGCAAAGCGACCGTCGAGGTCATCCGCGTGGACGCGGACACCTCGCTGGCCCGCATCATCCGTGAGCAGAAGGGCAACCCCGTCGTCAAGGGCGATGTGATCGCCAACCCGATCTACGACCCCGCAAAGAAGTACAAGTTCCTCGTCTACGGCAACTTTGATCCCAGCCGCACCGGCAACGCCTCCGCCTTCGGCGGCAATGAGATCAAGGCCTGGGTCAAGGAATGGGGCGGCGATGTGGTTGATGATCTGGCTGGCGATGTGGACTTCGTCGTCCTCGGCGAGCGTCCCCAACTTCCCCCCGCTCCTCCCGGCACCGCCCCGCTGGAAGTCATCAACTTCTACCTCGCTCAGCAGAAGCAGGCGCAGCGCTTCGATGAGCTCTTCAAGCAGGCCGGCGACACTGCCATCCCCGTCTTGAATGAGAACCGCCTCCGCACCCTCATCGGCCGCTGATCGCTCAGCCCCGGGTGGTCCGGCTCTCCGAGCCGGACGTCCGACATTGCTCCCTCTCATCATCCGGCGGCGGCCCCATGGCCGCCGCCTCTTTCTTTTGTACGATATCTCCGCGCATCTCCGCCTTCTCCTCGTCTCCACTTCTCAATGGCCCGCAAACGCCGCAAACTCCCCGCCTTCCTGCACACGCCCGTGTACGTGGCCATTCGCGCCATGCTCGCGACCATGCTCACAGGAGACATGCGCTCCAATCTCCGCACCGCCCGCGCCGTGGCGCGGCTGTATTCCAACTTCGAGCCGCGCCGCGTGCAGCGCACCATCGAGACCCTCGCCGTCACCTTTCCCGACATGCCCGTCGAGCAGCGCCGCATCTGTACGTTGCAGGCGTACGAGCACCTGTTCATGCTTGGCGTGGAGATGGCGCACACGCCGCGCATGGTCACGACCGACACCTGGCCCAGGCACATTCAACTTGTTGATCTCGAACCCGCCTCGCGGCTGCTGGTTTCCGGCCGCCCCTGCGTCATGATCACCGGCCACTGCGGCAACTGGGAACTCCTCGGCTACACCATGGCCCTGCTCGGTTTTCCCATGCACGCGCTCTATCGCCCGCTGGATCTCAAGCCGATGGACCAATGGGTCCGCCAGACCCGCGAGAAACGCGGCCTCATGTTGCTGGACAAATACGGCGCGACCCAGGTCATGCCCGAACTCATGCGCGATGGCAAACTCGTCGCCTTCATCGCGGATCAGAACGCCGGTGAAAAAGGTCTGTACGTTCCGTTCTTCAACCGCCTCGCGTCCACCTACAAGTCGATCGGCCTGATGGCGATGCAGTTCGATGCCCCGATCATCTGCGGCCAGGCGCGCCGCCTCGTGGATTTTCGTGATGCGAGCACAGTTGCAAGCGATGGGTGGCACGGGCAGCTTGCTGCCCGTGGTGATGCTCCCGCGTCCATCACTGGCAGCAAGCTGCCAGTGCCACTCAATCCATCTCTAAGTGTCGGCGGCGGCTTCACACATTACGACCCGACCAACCCGCTTCAGTATCAGGTCCGCACGCTCGACATCATCATGCCCGAGGAGTGGAAGAGCCAGCCCGATCCGCTTTTCTATATCAGCGCGCGATACCGCCGCGCCATCGAGCGCATGGTGCGTGCCGCGCCGGAGCAGAATCTCTGGCTGCACCGCTACTGGAAAAGTCGCCCGCGCCACGAGCAGACCGGCAAGCCGTTCCCCGCGTCGCTGCGCGCCAAACTCCGCAATCTGCCGTGGATGACCGATGATGAACTGGCCCGGATCGAGGATTGGTCCAAACGCGACGCCGCGGAATGGGCCAAGAGACCGCCCAAACCCTCGCTTGTGTAGGGTGGTCCGGCTCTCCGAGCCGGACGCATTGCCTTTGTTTCGACGAACCGCCGAAACCTGCAACCGTACAACACCCTACGGTGGTAGAGTGTTGTAGCGGGTGACGTGTGGGGGCCGGGGGCATTGAAGAAACGAGGCGACCCATGGGCGGCCGATTGGAAGACGTGCGCGTGCTCATCGTCGATGACGATCAGGACATTCTCGAATCCTTCGATGCCGTGCTGCAGGCCGAGGGCGCGCTGACGATGACGGTGCCCGATGGCAACGCCGCCGTCGCCGCGGTGCAGGAAGATCCGCCCGACATCGTGGTGCTGGACATGATGCTCCCCAAGCGCTCCGGCTTCCTGGTGCTAGAGCGCATCAAGGGCTTCGAGGATGCGCCGCTGGTCATCATGGTCACCGCCAACGAGGGCAAGCGCCACCACTCGTACGCCGACTCGCTCGGTGTGGACGCGTACCTCCTCAAGCCGGTTCCGCTGGAAACGCTGATCACAACGTGCGTGGAACTGCTGGAGAAGGAAGCCGCGGAAGACGACGAGCAGCCCGCCAAGGCCTGACCCAAGTGCCACGGGCTTTCCAGCCCGTGATTCTCTTGGTATTGCAAACGCAGCAGGCGGATTCGGGGCGATGCGCCCCGAACATGGGCTGGTAAGCCCATGCCACGCGCAGCCCCGCTATCCTCGCCGTTCCTGTGTCCAAGAAACGCTCACTCGTCCTGCTCAACCCCGGCAGCGGCGGCTCCGACGGAGTCGTGCCGCTGGGTTCCCTGCGCGAGGTGCGCGATGCGCTGGGCAACTCCAATATCGCCCCCGATGGCTCGGGCCCGCACGGCTATGGCGAGCGCATGGGCACCGGCGTCTTCTTCGGCCCCGGCATGGTGATGGAGGTCCCGCTGATGGACGATCCCACGATCAACCGCGGTGAGGGACCGGAAATAAAACAAGTCCTCGTCACCGTCACCGACGAAGACTTCGCGTTCCCCGTCCTCATGCGCCTCTGCAAACGCAACCACTGGCAGATGATGGACGCGGAGAGCGGGCGGACGTTCGGGTGAATCTGGCGTGCCGCGAAGAAGTCTCTCGCAGAGGCGCGAAGGCGCAGAGGAATGCAAGGCAGTGAATGTAAGGCGGGGGTTCGGATGATCCCGGCGCGTACGAAACGCGTCGCGCCCGCGCATATCCTTTCCCCCTGTCTTTCTCTGCGCCTCCGCGCCTCTGCGAGATTGATTCCCTTCTTCATCGAGCGACCCATGCCCCAGGAAACCAAGTCCATGCCCGCCGACCTGCTCGCCAAGCAGCACTCCGTTGCCGGGTGGTCGGTCGATCTGGCGGATGATGCGAAGACCTTTGAGGTGCTGGAGCAGGCCTTTGACTACCGCGGCGACGTGACGCTCACGCTCAAGGATGGCCGCACGGTTGCGGGCTACCTCTTCGACCGCCGCAAGGGCACCTCGCTCGCAGATTCGGCCATCCGCATCATGGGCCCGGTGAGCGACGAGAAGATCACGGTGAAGTACGCCGACATCAAGCACATCGCCTTCAGTGACCGCGATCCGGCCGCGGGCAAGAGCTTTGAGACTTGGGTGAAGAAGTACGTCGAGAAGAAGCTCGCGGGCGAGAAGGCGAACATCGAGAGTGAAACGCTGGATTGACTTGCCTTACACGCCCGGGACGAGCGAGTTTTCGAGCGAATCCCGCGGATATGAAAAAGAAGCGTCTGGTTACCCACTGCCGATCGCCTTCGAGCGATCCTCGCGTGGGCGTCGCCACACCGACGCTCCCTCGTTGCGATGGTCCATGATGTATCGCACCACATTGTCCCAGAACTCATCATCTTCGACATGCTCCGCATGGCACCCGGCCGACCAGACTGTTCCGGGAACCGCGTCACGAATCGCATGCGAAGAGTGCCGCTTCAGTTTTCCAATCTCTGCGTCGACGATCGCGTCATCCACAAAGATCAGAACGTGAACATGCTCTCGCGCCACAGCGACAGCCTCGAGCTGCCATCCGAGCATCTGGGCTTTCTCTATCACGGCAAGCAACACACGATCGCAAATCGAGGTGGTGAGTTCGACCGGATTGCGAAGGATGCGAGTCCCCGAGTACATGAACAAACCCGCGTGTTCACCGGCAGGCGGGGGTGCTTTGTACGTGCCGGATGAATGGATGCGATGATCGCGGTTACGAAAGCCGAGTGGATCACCCGGTAGCCATGAGGCGTACGTGTTCCACTGCACATGCATCCATGAGTTGGACATGGCTTCAAGATACCGAAAATCGCGTCCGGACCAACCACAAACTGTGGTCGGAATCGAGAGGGTTTCATATCCGCGGGATTCGCTCGAAGACTCGCTCATCCCGGGCGTGTCAGCATCACGCCTTCCGCACTTCCACCTTGCCGCCCGCTACATCCTTGATCGCATAGCCAAGCTTCGCGAGTTCATCGCGGATGGCGTCGGACTTGGCGAAGTCCTTGGCTTTCTTGGCGGCCACGCGCTCGTTGAGCTTGGCGATCACCGCGGCGTCCGGGTCGCAGCCGATGAAGAGGCCGATGTCGGTCTGCGCGCTGCTGGCCTGCTCGAGTTCGAGCACGCCGAGGATGCCATCGAAGGTGCGCATGAGCGCGGCGTCGGAGGGAGTGGGATTGGTTTTGTTGGTGAAAGTGTTGACGGCGGCGATGGCGCCGGCGATGTTGAGGTCTTCGTGCAGGGCATCGGTGAACGCGCGACGGGCTTCGGCGGCTTCGGGGGAAAGGCCCTCGGCCGCGGCGGCCGAGACATGGGCCGATAGGCCCATGCCACTTACAAATCTCCGCCAGCGGTCCACCATCCGCTGGCTGTCCTTCAAACCCTGCTCGGTGAAGTTCGCGTTCGAGCGATAGTGCGTGCGAATCAGTTCCAGCCGCACGGCCGCGGGCTCGTAGCCCTTGGCGAACAGGTCGCGCGCGGTGAAGAAGTTGCCCTTGCTCTTGCTCATCTTCGCGCCCTCGACGAAGAGGAAGCGCGGATGGAACCACATGCCCGCGTATGAGCCGGTGTGCGAGGCGTTGAAGGCGCAGCAGGACTGCGCGATCTCGCACTCGTGGTGCGGGAAGATGTTGTCCTCGCCGCCGGAATGGAGGTCGATGATCGGGTCGGAGTTGTTCACAACGAGTTTGAGGAGTTCTTCGGGAGTCAGCGGCCGCCCGGCTCGGAGAGCCGGAGTACCCAGACGCGCGGCGGACATCACCGAGCACTCGATGTGCCAGCCCGGATAGCCGGCACCCCAGGGCGAGTCCCACTTCATGATGTGCGTGGAGTCTTCCTTCCAGAGCAGGAAGTCGGCGGGGCTTTTCTTGCCGGACTGGTTCTCGGTGGCGATGCGTCCCCCCGCGCCCTCGCGCAGAGCATCGAGGGTGTTGCCGCTGAGCTTGCCGTACGCGGCGAATGAGGGAACGTTGAAGTACACAACGCGCGAGCCGTGGGCACCAACAACATACGCGTGGCCGCGCTCGATGAGGAGGGCGATGATCTTGATCATGCCAGGCACATTGGCCGTGGCCTGGGGCATGAGCGTGGGGTCTTTCTCCTGCTCGATGGCAACCTTGAGCCCGAGCTTGCGGGCGTCATCAAGAAAGCGACCGGTGTAAAAGGTCGCGATGTCGTAGGGATTGTTCGGATCGAGCTTGGAGTCGGCGGGGAGCTTGCCGGACTTCTTCTGCTCCAGCAGGCGCTTGCCGGCGATGGCCATCTTGTCCTCGCCCTCGCCATCCGCCGAGTCATCGTCGGTCATGTGGCCGACGTCGGTGATGTTCATCACGTGCGTCACACGGCGCGGCGAGCCGGAGCCGTGGCCCTCGATCTCGCACAGCGGCGACTCGATGAACCGGCGCAGCACATCCGCGGCCAGGAACGATCGGAAGTTGCCGATGTGGGCATCGTCATAGACGGTCGGGCCGCAGGTGTAGAAGGTCACGTGTGCCGGGTCGATGGGGCGCAGCGGTTCGAGTGTGCGGGTGAGGGTGTTGTGGAGTTTCAGGGGCATGGGTGCGGATGGTATCGGCTTTGGCGTGGCATGGGCTTACCGCACATGCGATGGATGTGTGTTGCAAAGTTGAGTTTCTGAGTGCAACGAAGGCATTCGGACCGCAGCGGCCCGAACACGGCTCGGGAGACCCGTGCCACCAAACGCACACGGGCTGGAAGCCCGTGGTTCGAAATCACTTGGCGCGCTCGGCCGCGCTCTGGGCGGCGTCTGCATCGGACTCTTCGAGGTGGGCGTGAACGCGGACCTTGAGAACGCGGGTGGGCGTGGCTTCCAGAACGGTGACGCTCATGCGGCCGTGGGAGAACGTCTCGTTGATCTCGGGCATGTGACCCAGGGTTGAGAGCACGAAGCCACCGACGGTGTCGTAGTCGGGAGACTCGGGGATAGTGACGCCGAGCGGGTCCATGGCCTCGTTGGCCATGCCGATATACGCGCGGGCGTCGATATCGGCGATGCCGGCACGAACGCCCACGCCGTCGAGGGTCAGATGGATGCGCGGCGGCGCGTCTTCGGACTTCTCGTACTCATCCTGAATATCGCCGAACACATCCTCGATGATGTCCTCGAGCGTGACGAGTCCCTTGAGCGTGCCGTACTCATCAACGACGACGGCGGCGTGGACCTTCTTGGCGACGAACTCGTCGGCAAGCTCGCGGATGGTTTTGGATTCGGGAACGTGCAGCGCGACCCGGAGGATGTTGTTGAGCTCGAAGCCACCCTTTGCGGCGGCCACGCCGCGAGAGGAGTGCGAGTCCGCATCCACGCGAATGGTGGAGCTGCTCATGTCGCCAGCGAGCCAGCGGAGGAGATCCTTGGTGTAGAAGAAGCCGATCACGTCGTCCAGCCCGCCGCCGGCCTTGAACACGGGAACGCGTGAATGGCGGACCTTTCGAACAAAGGCGGTGATGAGTCCGAGGTTGTTGGTGTATTCGAGTGCCTCGATCTCGTTGCGCGGGGTCATGATCTGCTGCACCGTGCGGCGCTTGAAGTTCACGACGGCCTCGATCATGCGGCGCTCGTCCACGTCGATGACACCCTCGCGCTCGCCCTCTTCGGCGACGGAGAGAATATCCTCGGCGACCTGTTCCTTCTTGGTGGATTGCTCGGCACCGGCGACTTTGCGAACGACGGTGTCGATGAATCCCGCGAACGGGGTAAGAGGTTTCTGGATGAGATAGGCGGCGCGGGCGAAGGGGCCGAACGCGTAGAGAAATCGCTCCGGAGCGTGGCGGCCGATGCTCTCGGCGACGCTGACGGCGAAGATCCACAGAACGATTGCGGAGACGACCACGCCGATGGCTGCATCGGCGAGGTTCGGAGTGAGTGGCTGGCCGGCGGGCGTGTGCAGCGAGGCGATGACGAAGACACTGGCGACGGCGACGCCGAGATTGCAGAGGATGCGGGCCAGCGCGACGGCGTGCTCGTGGCCGGGGATATCGGCGATGATGGCGCGGAGCGCGGAGAGTCGAGCGCCGACGAGGCGACGCCCGCCGCGTTGCTCGGCGAACCACTCCAGCGATGCGCCGGTGGTGTTCTCCAGCGACGCGTGGATCGCGCTCAGGAGCGTGCCAAGCGCCCAGCAGAAAATCATGAGT
This sequence comes from Phycisphaerales bacterium, assembly GCA_046593245.1. Taxonomy (GTDB): domain Bacteria; phylum Planctomycetota; class Phycisphaerae; order Phycisphaerales; family UBA1924; genus UBA4658. Next base: position 4,527 of record JBKJOD010000377.1, on the reverse strand, counting down.
GCGAAGGAGCGGAGGTCCATCAGCCGGCCTCCCCGGTCTGGCGGGAGTCGCGATGAAAGATCGGGCCGATGCCGATGGCGGTCAGGACGCGATCCTCTTCGGTGTGCATGCGCTCGAAGGCGGCATCGTCGTGGTCGTCAAAGCCCAGGCAGTGGAGCGCGCCGTGGAGGATATAAAGGAGGAGTTCGCGCTCGACGGGAAGCGATCGGGCCTCGGCCTGGCGGCGGGCCTCATCCACGCAGGCGAGGATGTCCACATCGAAGGGTTCGCCCTGAGCGGTCGCGCCATCGGAGAGGTCGAAGGTGAGGACATCGGTGGTGCCCGGGATTTTGGAAAACTTCAGATGGGCGTCGGACATTTCGGCGTCTGCGACAAGCTTGACTCGGACTTCACCCGGGCGGCCAAGTGCGGCAACGGCGGAACGAGCTTCGGCCCGGAGTGACGCAAGCCCGGCGGAAGTCAGGAGCGATCCAGAATCGGCGATGTCCACCACCAGACTTGGGGCGGAATTGCCAGCCGCGGGCGGGAACGCCGCGCGCAGAATGGAAGCAGGTTCTGAACTTCGCCCAGCCATGGTGTGGACCCCCCGAAAAGCAGACAGTCAACGCAGCAAGGATAGCGGCAGAACGGCGGACTCGGTACAGGATTGCTGGAAATGTTTGCTGTCTGATAGGATACATCATGCGGCTGCGGCGTCAAGGACAGCATTGAAGATGTTGAACTAAGCGGTTTGGGGTGCTTTGGTATGTATGCCACCATAAGTAGGGGTATAGCAGTTGGGTGATCGACTCAATATGGGATCGGGGCGTTACACGAGCGTAACGGAGTGAGGCGAGAGGTGGTGGATCGCGGTGGGCGGGCGTTGACTGTGGTACTTGGGGACAAAGGCATTCGGGCCGCGGCTGCCCGAACATGGGCTAGTAAGCCCCTGCCACGTTCGGAGGGACACCCAGGGATTCCTAGAGTGGGGGCTATGACGAGTACACCGCAGACGAGTGGGCCCAAGTCGGGGGGATCGGATGATGCGCCGCCGCTGAGGTACAACGCCGCGCTGGCGGATGCGATTGAGATGAAGTGGCAGCAGGTGTGGGAGGAGCGGCAGACGTTCCGGCAGCCGAACCCGGGGGAGCCGGGGTTCGATGGGTCGCGGCCGAAGTTTTATGTGCTGGACATGTTCCCGTATCCATCGGGCGCGGGATTGCACGTGGGGCATCCGGAGGGGTACACGGCGACGGACATTGTGTGCAGGCACAAGCGGATGAAGGGCTTCAACGTGCTGCACCCGATGGGGTGGGACGCGTTCGGGTTGCCAGCGGAGCAGTACGCGATCGCGACGGGGGTGCATCCGGCGATCACGACGCGCAAGGCGATCGAGAATTTTCGGCGTCAGTTGAAGCGGTTCGGGTTCTCATATGACTGGACGCGCGAGTACGGGACGATTGATGAGGATTACTACAAGTGGACGCAGTGGATTTTTCTGAAGCTGTACGAGTCGTGGTTTGATCCGCAGGCGGAGTCGCCCAGGTATCCGGATGGGAGGACGCGGCGCGGGTGTGCGCGACCGATCGCCGATCTGATCGCGCAGCTGGAAAACGGGGATTTGCGCGTCGGCGTGGATGGCGAACTGGTGCATGTCGGCGCGGCGGCGAACAACCCGCTGGCGGCGGTGGGGGGTGGTGGGGAAAAGATCGGTACGTTGCGGTGGCACGAGCTGGACCAGAAGCAGCGGCGCGCGGTGATTGATTCGCAGCGATTGGCATATCTGGATCAGATGATCGTGAACTGGTGCCCCGCGATGGGGACGGTGCTGGCCAACGACGAAGTGATCGACGGGCGGAGCGAGCGCGGCTCGCACCCGGTGCTGCGGAAGCCGCTGCGGCAGTGGCAGTTCCGCATCACGTCGTACGCGGAAAGATTGCTGCAGGATCTGGCGATTGTGGACTGGCCGAGCAGCACGAAGGCGATGCAGGAGGAGTGGATCGGGAAGAGCGAGGGAGCGGAGATTGACTTTGATGTGGTTGGTGGATCGATGGGTGGTCCGGCTCTCCGAGCCGGACGAACGATCAACACGATCCATGAAGTGATGGCGCATCGCAATGCAACGCTCGCTCCCGAGGGATTTGTTGGGATGGATCCGTATCCCCCGGGAATTCGCGGACTCTCCGCTCGTGCGGTTGTGACAAGCCGGCACCTCCCGCATATTCGTATGCGCGGCGCGACATATTTCGTAACGCTGCGGATGACGCCTGGAGTCACTCTGACCGAGGAAGAGCGTTCGCTTGTTCTCGGCGCGTTCACGTACTTTGATGGTGAGCGATGTCGCGTGTACGCGGCATCGGTCATGCCCGATCATGTGCATTGGATCGTTCGCCCTACGGGTGAGCATGATCTGCTCGATCTGATTGCCAGCGTGAAGCGATTCAGCGCGAACGAGGTCAACAAACTTCGAGATGAACAGGGCAGTCTTTGGGAAACAGAGCAGTTTGATCACATCATCCGAGATCGCGATTATTTCACCGAGTTCTTCTGGTACGTCGTCGAGAATCCTGTCGCCGCAGGACTTGTTCGCAACGCCGCCGAGTACGCAACGACGTTTGTGCATCCCGGAGTGGTGGAGGGCGTGATGGGGTCGGGATCGTCCGGCCGGGAGAGCCGCACCACCCGGGAGGCGGACGCGCTTCGTGTGTTCACGACGCGCCCGGACACGATTTTCGGAGCGACGTACATGGTTGTTGCACCGGAACATCCACTGGTATCTGCCGCGATGGAGTCACGCTCGTCCGGCTCGGAGAGCCGGACCACCCTTCGCGAGTATGTCTACGCGGCGAAGAACAAGTCGGAAGTGGATCGCATGGCGGGCGCGGAGAAGGAGAAGACGGGTGTCTTCACCGGGCTGCATTGCGTGAACCCGGCGACCGGGGAGAAAATCCCGGTGTGGACGGCGGACTATGTGCTGATGGGATACGGCACGGGCGCGATCATGGCAGTGCCCGCGCACGATGAGCGGGACTGGGAGTTTGCGAAGAAGTTTGAGTTGCCGATTGTGCAGGTCGTCGCACCCGGCTCGGAGAGCCGGGCCACCCGGGATGTGCAGGAGGCGTGCTATAGCGGCGACGGCTCGGGCATGAACTCCGCGAACGAGGAGGTCTCGCTGAACGGTCTGGGCGTGACGGAAGCGAAGAAGGCGATCATCGCGTGGCTGGAGAAGACGGGTCGGGGCACGCGGAAAGTGAACTACAAGTTGCGAGACTGGGTGTTCAGTCGCCAGCGGTATTGGGGCGAGCCGATCCCCGTGGTATTCGATGAGGCCGGAAATCACTATCCGATTGATGCGTCGCACTTGCCGGTGAAGCTGCCGGATCTGGCGGACTACTCGCCGGTGGAGAGCGATGAGCCGCAGCCGCTGCTGGCGAAGGCGACGGAGTGGGTGAAGACGACCGCGGGCGCGGCGGGTGTTTCGGCGAACGTGTTGCCGCCGAATACGGTGGTGCGTCGTGAGACGAACACGATGCCGGGGTCGGCGGGGTCATCGTGGTATTTCCTGCGGTACTGCGATCCCAAGAACTCGGCGCGGCTGGTGTCGCGCGAGGCGGATGCGTATTGGATGGGCGGGCCGGGCGGAAAGGCCGCGGCGGGCGTTGATCTGTACATCGGCGGATCGGAGCACGCCGTCGGGCATCTGCTGTATTCGCGGTTCTGGCAGAAGGTGCTGTTTGATCTGGGCGAGGTGGCGACGCCGGAACCGTTCAACACGCTGTTTCATCAGGGGATGATCACCAGCTACGCGTACCAGCGGGCCAACAAGACGCTGGTGCCGGTGGACGAGGTGAGCGAGCAGAGCGAGGGGGTGTTCGTCGAGAAGGCGACGGGTGAGAAGCTCACGCCGATCGTGGCGAAGATGTCCAAGTCGCTGAAAAATGTTGTGAATCCGGATGACATCATCGCCGAGTTCGGCGCCGACACGTTCCGGCTGTACGAGATGTACATGGGCCCGCTGGAAGCGAGCAAGCCGTGGAACACCAAGGACACGGTCGGCTGCTTCCGCTTTCTGGCGCGTGCGTGGCGCATGGCGGTGGATGAGCAGACCGGCGAGCTGCGGCTTGCGAGCGAAGCGAATCCGGCGGTGGAAAAGCTGCTGCATCGGACGATTGCCAAGGTGGATGCGGACATCCCGCGACTGGCGTTCAACACGGCGATTGCCTCGCTGATTGAGTTCGTAAATCTGGCGACCTCATCAGGAGGCGTCACGCGCGAGCAACTGGGGCGGTTTGCGCTCATCCTGGCGCCGTTTGCGCCGCACATGGCTGAGGAACTCTGGGCGAAGCTGGGCCACGCCGCGTCGGTGGCGTATCAGCCGTTCCCATCTGCGGACGCGGCGATGCTGGTGGATGCTGAGGTGGAGATTCCCGTTTCCATCATGGGCAAGGTGCGGCACAAGATCATGGTGCCCACGGGGGCGGATAAGCCCACGCTGGAGACGATCGCGCTGGCGGACCCCAAGGTGCAGGAACTGATCGCGGGGAAGAC
>JBKJOD010000458.1:0-8408 GCA_046593245.1 Phycisphaerales bacterium | reverse complement strand
CTTCTTGAGGGCCTTGCAGTTGATGCACCAGTCGGCGGTGAAGTCCAGAAAGACTGCTCGCTTCTGGGCACGCACCGCGGCGAACAGTTCCGGGGTGTACTGCATCCAAACGCCAGTGGGAACAACGCCGGGGCTGGATGCAGTCTTGCCGCGCTCCCGCTCAAGCGCGAGGTACTCCTCGCGGTCGTCGGTGAACTTACCCTGCGCGAAGAGACCGATGCCCAGCACCATGATGATCGCGAGAATCGGAATCGCGACCTTCATCACCGTAGTGCGGGCGATCTTGAAGGTGCGATAGACCATCCAGAGACCGGCAATAGCGACGAAGAACGCGACCGACCACCAGCCGATGGAACCCGCCACATACGGATAGTCCGCGATGAGTGCCTTGATGCCCGCCGCAATGAAGAACGCCGAAGCCGCGATCAGCAGGAAGCCCATCACCTGCTTGACGAGATCGCTCGCCGGGCCGGTACGGGGTATGAACTTCAGCAGGTTGGGATAGATCGAAAGCACCAGATACGGCGCGGCCATACCGATACCCATTCCGACGAACACCGCCATGATCGAGTACCACGGCAGAAATGCAGCACCAGCGAGGAGGCCGCCGACGACGAAGCCGAAGCAGGGCAGACCAAGCACGGCCGTCAGCACGCCGAACATAAACGAGCCCCAGGGGGAATCGGCTTTGGCTTCAACCGAATACACCGACTGCGGCAGGGAAATGGTGAAAAGTCCCATGATTCCCAGACCCATCAGCGTGACGATCAGACCGATGGAAAGCGTGATCCACCACACCCCGAAGATGTAGCGAGAAGGATCAAGACCGCGGCTGATGAGGGCCATCGGGACGCCCGCGAGCGTCCAGAACGCGATGACGCCCAGAGCCATCCACGTGCCGAGAACGAGCGCCCGCGACTTGCTGCCCGCGTGCTGGGTGAGGGAGAGAATCTTGATCGGGATAACGGGAAGCACGCAGGGCGTGAGGTTCAACAGAAAGCCGCCAACCGCGCCTAAGAAGAGAAGCACGATCGGGCCGGAGCCGAATTTCAAGCCGAAGAATGAGGTGCTGATTTCGACAGGTGGGGGCAAGCTGAGTATCGGGTCAACTGGTGCGGGCTTCACTAGGGGCACCGAATTAGGATTCGCGGGCACGGGCGTCGGTGGTGCCGCGACCTTCCCCGCATCAAATCCCTCAAACAACGGCTTCTCGTTCGCCGCGCCGAGGTCGGCCGTCCCGGCCTTGACGATCTTCACCTTCACCTCAACGAAATCCTCGCGCGGCATGTCGCAGGTCTGCTCGTTGCAGGATTGCGAACTCACGCGGATCGTAAAAACCTGATCGCCAAGCGTCGCGTCAGGTTTGGCCTCAGCGCGAATGAATGTGATCGCCTTGCCGGAATACAGCGGAACCGCGACAGGTTCTTTCCCGCCGCTCGGGTCAGGCACTTTCCCGGGCGCGGCTTTCGGATATTGCGTGCTGAGAATGCGGGCGACCCACATCGGGAGGACCGGGTTGCCGTCCTTGTCTTGAGAGGGGCCGATCTCGGTGCGAATGGAGAACTCGTCGATGTTCTCGGGAAGCTTGACCTCTTTAGCTGGCCAAGAGTGGTAGTGTTCCTTGTGGGCCATCTCGACAGCAATGACAAATGTGCCGCCTTGGGGGACATTCGGGTATTGCGATACTGCCCGCAGCGTGACCGGGGCATCCTGGGCCGCCGCAGAGGGTGCGTAGAAAAAACCCGTACACGCCACAAGGGCGGCAAGGGCCAGCATCACGAAAAGTGCAGAGCGGTGGAGCATCGTGGGTTGTATCTGTCCAGGCGGGTGAGGTTGCTGACGCATGAGATGATAGGGGGAAGGAAAAGGTGTCCGGAAATCCCCCGAACCTGCAACCCGATCGGGTGTTGCAGGGGGAAACGGCGGGAGTCCGATAGTGTGGGCGGAGGCGGTGCGCTCCAAAGCCGGGGCTGACCCGCTCGCTCTCGGTTGGTGTTCGTTCAAGACAGGTATGGCAACGCATGGCTGACGTACTGGACCAATCCGAGATTGACGCACTGCTGGCCGCGGTGGACTCCGGGGAGGTGGAGGAGGAGGACAACACGGTCCAGATCTTCAGCCGCCACCGGCGCGATCTGGAGAACGTGGAAGTCCGGCCGTATGACTTCAAGCGCCCCGAGCGCGTCAGCAAGGACCAGATGCGGGCGTTGCAAACGCTGCACGAGGCCTTCGCGCGAAACTTCGGTGCATCGCTCTCGGGCTTCCTGCGCACCATCGTCGAGGTGAAGGTCGCCAACTGCGAGCAGATGACGTACGCGGAGTTCATCTCCGGCTTGCCGAATCCGACATCGTTCAACCTGATCCAGCCCAAACCGCTGGAAGGGCAGATGTGCCTGGAAATCTCGCCGCTGATTATCTATCCGATCATCGATCGGCTCCTCGGCGGCACGAACGCGGAACTCTTCATTCCGCAGCGACCGATGACGCTGATCGAGACCCGGCTGATCGGCAAGGTCACTTCCCGCGGCCTCACTGCACTGGGCGAAGCATGGGAGAGCATCAAGCCGATCACCTTTGAGATCACCGCAACCGAGAGCAACCCGCAGCTCGTGCAGATCGTGCCGCCCAACGAGGTGGTCGTGGTCGTCGGCTTTGAGCTCAAGATGGCCAATCGCGCCGGCACGATGAACCTGTGCATTCCGTACAACGTCATCGAGCCGATCGTTTCAGACCTCTCCAGCCAGAGCTGGTTCAACGCGCCCAAGGCGGGAAAAACCGTTGAGGCAAAGGCGAAGATCGCGGGCACGCTGAACCGGGCCGCGCTGACGGTGACAGGGCTTCTCGCGGAAACCACCATCACGCTCAGCGATCTGATGCAGCTCTCCGTGGGCGATGTCATCACCACCGAACGCGCGGCGAGCAGCCCAGTCGTACTCTGCGTGGAAGATGAACGCTCATTCCTCGCACACATCGGGCAGCACAAGGGGCAGCGGGCGTTGAAGGTGATGCGGGCGGTGAAGCAGAATGAGCGGGTATAGGCAGTCTCTACCCCGAAATTGGGTGTTCATTATCGCAGCGCCAGTGCGCATGCGCATGAATTACTCCGTTTGACCCCACCCCTCCCACTCCTTACCATTTGCCGGACAACTTGTTCTTTCGCTCGATTGGCGTTTGCAAAGGACTTTGGCATGCAGACGGGTCTCGCCCATGCAAGGTGAGGGTACGGTGCAACTCCGAGATCGGGGCCTCTGGCTCCGCGCTCTGGTCACCGGACCGGCCTGGCTCTTCCAGCGGTTTGCTCTCAGCACTCTGAGACTGACCAAAGGATGCCCGGGCGGCCTGCGCCCCCGTTCCGTTCACCTCCCGGAGGTGAAGATGGGTTGAGATGGCACTTCGCATCTCAGGTCCGGTGCCGATTTCGGTACCGCTGACGGCCACGAGCGCACGACATGCGGTTCGTGGCCTTCGTGTTTTTGGGTTTTCCCGCTGGTTTCGTGTGGAATTGGTTTCGGAAACCTGACATCTTGACATCTTGAGACTTCGTCGGAGACAGTGAAATGAACACCACAGAAATGATGCGGATCCTCGACGGCATCGCCCGTGATCGACGCATCGACAAGCAGTTGCTGATCAAGGACCTCGAGCAGGCCATGATTTCCGCCGCGCGGAAGTTCTACAACACCCTGGACACCGAAGAGTTCGCCTGCAACTTGGACCCGCTGGACGGCGTGCTGAAACTCACCCGCCACGGCGAGCCGCTGGAAATGAAGCCCGAGGGTCTGGGTCGCATCGCCGCACAAACGTTCAAGCAAGTCATGATCCAACGTTTCCGCGACGACGAGCGCACCAGCGTTCTGGATGAGTTCTCCAAGCGCGTCGGCGAGATCGTCACCGGCACTGTGCAGCGATACGAGGGCGGCGCACTGGTCGTCACCATTGACCGCGCCGAGGCGTTCATGCCGCGCAGCGAGCAGATTCCCGGCGAGCAGTTCCAGGCGGGCGATCGCATCCGCTGCATGATCCTCGATGTCCGCGATGTCGGCAACCAGATCAAGATCGTGCTAACCCGCAGCCACCCGGACTTCATCAAGCGGCTCTTTGAGGTCGAGGTTCCCGAAGTCTCCGAGCACATCATCGAGATCAAGGCCATGGCCCGCGAGGCCGGCTATCGCACCAAGATCGCCGTCACAAGCGTGGACAACAAGGTGGATGCCGTCGGCGCGTGCGTCGGCGTGCGCGGCAGCCGCATCAAGAACATCGTCGATGAACTCAACGGCGAAAAGATCGACATCGTCCGCTGGAACGAGTCCTCGCAGATTCTGATCCAGAACGCGCTCAAGCCCGCGGAAGTCGCGGAAATCTCGCTCTGCTTCGAGCTGGGCCGGGCCACGGTTGTGGTTCGCGACGACCAGCTCTCCCTGGCCATCGGCAAGCGCGGCCAGAATGTCCGTCTCGCAGCCCGTCTCACCGGCTGGGACATCGACATCCTGACGCCCGTCGAGTTTGAGAAGGGGCTGGAGATCCTCAGCCAGACGTTGCAGACCATCCCCGGCATCACGGAGGAGATGGTCGATCGTCTCGCCGCGCTGGGCATGATCAGCGTCTTCGATATCGAAGAGGTCGGCGCGGAAGTGCTGGTGAACGAGTTGCAACTCGAACAGGCCAGCGCGGACAAAGCCGTGGAGATCTGCAGCGTGAAGGCGAAGGAAGTCGCCATCCAGCAGCAGAAGGACAAGGAAGAGGCCGAGAAGAAAAAGCGCGAGGACGAAGAAGCCACCCGTCGCCTGCTTGGCGAGGGCGGTGCTCTTTCCGGTGCGGGCGAACCATCAGCGGAAGCCGAGGCACGGGCCGCGGACATTCTCGGCGGCGGCAGCGCACCGGTGGAAACGGCCGGTGGGCAAGCGTGAATCGGAGCGGGTCAATCTCCCCTGGCCACGGCGCTAGGGGTTCATCGGGAACGGAGTTCAAGCGTCGAGTCGGAGTGTTTTGATTCCTGTCAGCGGAGCGTAGATTGGCTAAGCGGATTTCGGACATCGCGAAAGATCTGGGAATTGCTTCCAAGGCCATCGTCGAGAAGTGCCTGGCGGAAGGTATTCCCTCGGACAAGGTCAAGGGCCACATGAGCACCGTCTCGGCGGGGCTTGAGGCCACCATCCGGGAGTGGTTCTCCAGCGAGAGCGGTGCGCACACCGCCGTGGAAACCCTCGCGCACGTTGACATCGAACAGGTGAAGGCGAAAGCGCCCATCCGCTCGCGCAAGAAAAAGGAAGACGGTTCCGACTCGAGCAATGGCGAGGCCTCGACGGCCACCATCGACGCACCCGCGAAGCCCGGCACCTTCAAGAAGCACCCGACCACAGGTGCCGATCACGCGGAACCCGCCCAGCCCTCGAAAGCGCCCGATCACGCGCACAAGCACGATCCCGTGGTCGAGCCGGTGGCCAAGCATGTTGCTCCGCTGCCTCCCGCCGCGCCCGCTGCCCCCGTGGCCCCGGTGCGTGCCGGCCCAACCGTCATTTCTTCGCAGCCGCCCGCGGCGTGGCGGAACAATCCCTCGCAAGGCGCATCCCGAACGATTCCTGCTCCGACGCCGGTCCCGCCTCCGCTGGCCCCTGCCGCTGATCGCGGAACTGGGATCGCAGGTGGTGCGACCGAAACTCCCGTCGCGCCGCATGGTCCTGGTCATGGTCGCTCGCACACCCCGATCCATCGCGGCCCGCCAGCACCGATGAACGTGCCGACGCGCCCGAAGATTGTTACGCCCGCGGGTCCGAAGCTGGTCGAGAAGACTCAGGTCAAGCTCAGCGGCCCCAAGGTCGTGCGCATCGAGGCACCCGATGTCATCAACAAGCCCCGCGCTCGTCGAGACGCGGACTCCGGCCCGCCACGCGGCGGTGCAGGTACTGGTCGCCCCGGCGAGTCCGAGGACGATTCAGGCGGCAGAAGCCCACGCCGCAACACTGCGACCACGGCCAAGAAGCGCACCGATCAGGGCGGCGCAGGCGCAGGCGTTCCCGCCCGTCGCCGCGGATTTGCTGGCGGTGCAGAGGAGATGCACACCGGCATCTGGCGCCCCCAGGATCTGGCAGAGCGTGAAGCGCGGCTCTCCCGCGCCAACGGCTATCTCAAGCAGCGTCGTCAGCACGCCAAGAAGCTGGGGCTCTCCACCGGCGAGCGGGCCCAGTCCGCGGCGGAAACCGGCGGCGCGGTCAGCATCGCCACCCCTTTCAACATCAAGGACCTCTCGGCGGCCACCGGTGTCAAGGCGGCGGACATCCTCAAGAAACTGTTCATGCAGGGCGTGATTGCCACAGTGAACAGCGGGATTGAGCCCACCAAGGCGCAGGAAATCATGATGGAGTTCGATATCGATCTCCACGTCGAAGAAGCCAAGACGGCCGAGGAAGTCGTCAGTGCCGGATTCGCAGATCGCAAGGCCGTGGACATCCGCCCGCGTGGCCCGATCGTCACGATTCTTGGCCACGTCGATCACGGTAAGACATCACTCCTGGACAAAATCCGCAGCGCAAACGTCGCGGCGGGCGAGGCCGGCGGCATCACGCAGAAGGCCAGCGCCTTCCGCACGCCTGTCACCATCGGCGGCGAGACCAAGCAGATCGTGTTCATGGACACGCCAGGCCACGAGGCCTTCACGGCGATGCGAGCCCGCGGCGCAGCCGTGACGGACGTAGTCGTGCTGGTCGTGTCCGCACCCGAGGGTGTCATGCCGCAGACCATCGAGAGCATCAACCACGCCAAGGCAGCCAAGGTGCCCATCGTGGTGGCGTTCAACAAGATCGATCGTCAGGACGCCACCGAGGCGAAGATCAACCAGACGCTCGGCGAGCTGGCCGCCAACGGGCTGAACCCCATCGAATGGGGCGGCGATGTGGAAGTCATCCGCACCAGCGCAACCAAGGGTACTGGCATTGAGAAGTTGCTGGAAGTGCTGGACCTCCAAGGCCAGATGCTCGAGCTCAAGGCCGACTACGGCGGGCCGGCACGCGGCACCGTGGTGGACGCCAAGATGGAAGAGGGCCGCGGCCCGGTCGCCGATGTCATCGTGCAGGACGGCAACCTTCAGGTCGGCGACTTCATCGTGGTCGGGCGTGCCTTCGGGCGCGTACGCGACATCACCGATGATCGCAGCGTCAAGCACAAGTCCATCGGTCCGGCGACCGTCGCCAAGATCAGCGGCTTTGATAAGGTCCCCGACGCGGGCGACAAGTTCTACATCGTGGACTCGCTGGACAAGGCCCGCGAAGCGGCCGAGCAGCGCCACGACCGCGAGCGTCAACTGGAACTGGCCAAGCCGAAGGTCACACTGGATTCTCTGCTCACATCCATGAAGGACACTGGGCTCAAGGAGATCCTCGTCGTCCTCAAGGCCGATGTGCAGGGCTCGGTGGATGTGCTCAAGAACGAGATCGAGAAGGTCAAGACCGAGGAAGTGCGGGCACGCGTGCTGCACGCGGCCGTCGGCGGCATCACCGAGAGCGATGTGCTGCTGGCGGATGCTTCTCGCGCCGTCATCATCGGGTTCAACGTCATTCCCTCCGGCAAGGCGCGAAACCTGGCGGAGCAGAAGGGCGTGGAGATCCGCTCCTACGAGGTCATCTACGAGATCACCGACGACATCCGCAAGGCCGCCGAGGGCTTGCTGGCTCCCGAGCAGAAGACGCAGGTCCTTGGCCATGCCGAGGTCCGCAAGGTCTTCAAGGTCAGCAAGGTCGGCACTATCGCTGGCTGCTTCGTCACCGACGGCGTGGTGGAGCGCGATGCGCTCATCCGCGTCACGCGGAACGGAATCGTCATCGAGAACAACCGCAAGCTGGAGCAGCTCAAGCGGGTCAAGGACGATGCGAAGGACGTTCGCGCCGGCCTCGAATGCGGCATGAAGATCGTCGGCTACGACGACATCAAGGAAGGCGACGTCCTGGAGTGCTACAAGACGGTGGAGGTGAAGAGGACGCTGTAATCAGAAGTGACGGAGTGATTGAGTGACCAAGTGAAGGAGTGGCTGCAAAGGCCATTTGGCCGCTCGATCACAAAGTTGCTCCGAACCTTCGTTGTCGGTCCGGTTCTTTCCCCTCTTCGTCACTTCGTCACTTGCCCCCCCATGTTCATCGCCATACTCCAGTTCCACCTGATGATCGACGGCTCCACGGGTCTCAAGGACAAGCGGCGCGTGGTGCGCTCCATCAAGGATCGTCTGCACAAGGACCACATGGTTGCCGTCGCCGAGGTGGACGATCTGGAGACGTGGAACCTGGCGACCATGGGCCTCGTCGCCTGCAACCGCAGCGGCGAGTATCTTCAGGAACAGATGCAGGCCATCATCCTGAAGCTTCAGGCCCTCCCCGCTGCACGCTTGGCCGATCACTCTCTGGAAATCATCAGCGCCGAAT
>JBKJOD010000430.1:0-2504 GCA_046593245.1 Phycisphaerales bacterium | reverse complement strand
ATCAGCTTGGCGAGATCGCGATCCGATGCCGGTCCGTAGCTTTGCAGCACAGAGCGAAACTCGGGCTCAGGAACAGACACCTCTACCGGCCGTGCACGCTGCTTGATCTGGATCATGGTTTCGCCTCCGAGTGGGCTCGCCGCAGCGCGAGCTGTATGCGGTGCCAACGCTGTCGCACCAGGTCGTACGAGAGACCGGTTTCCGCCGCGATCTGGGTGTATGGCACGTCCAGCGCCCAGAGCGTTGCGATGGTGCGGTCCTCTTCGGATGTGAGCGGCGCGAGCAACTCTTCCAGAGAGAAGCTGGCTGGTCCGGCATCCGCGCCGTGCTCGCTCGACTCTTGTTTGTCGCGCAGACGCTCGAGCATCCACCCTGCGAACTCGCTGTCGGCGCCCTCCTTGGCTCGCATCGCCTCGGCCAGTTTCACCTTGTCAAAGACCGAGCGGTTGGCGACCTGGAAAACCCATGCCCAGAACTCGTTCTCCGAGCGGGCATGAAACTTCTTATCAAGAACGTAACTGTCCAGGCGACGACCGAAGGTTGAAATGATGTCCTGGGTGTCGAACACCCTCCGAACCCCGGCGTGCATCTTGCCATGAATGCGCCGGCCGATCAGGTCGCCGTACTCCTGAACAAACTGCGCGGCGGCCTCTCGATCTCCCTCGCTCATCCGACGCGCAAGTTCCCCAACGTCCGCTTTTTTGGGCGTTTGGACAGATTCGGCGGCTTTTTTCGCCGGAATTTCTTTCTCGCTGTCACAAACGTCGCGCAGCACTCGCTTCTCCTATGTACGCGGGCATTTTCAGCCCAACACAACTTCGTGCCAAGGAGAGTTTATGCGATACACCGCTCCGGCGTTATCCAATTGTTTCCGTGCGCTCATCGCCCCCAAACCCCACTTTTTTGGGACTTCCAGGGGGCTGTGGGTCTGGGTGATCTGTTCCGTGGCGGCCCTGTGTGCCGCCACCGGCGCCACGCCTGCACGTGCGGACGTGCTGCCCATCGACGTGCCCGAACCCATCACACTGACTCAGGCGACTTTTGCCTACATGCAAATCATCCACGAGGACGACCCCGAGGAACTTGAGGCACTGCGCCAGTTCATCCTGTGGTGCATCTGGCGACTGGGAGGCAATCCCATGGAACTCGACCCAAATTGGACGCCGCCCGTCGGAGGAAATCCGTGATATGAACACTCAGCCAAACCAAATCTTGCCGGACGCCATGACCGATCCGGTACGCAAGGACGGAGGCGGCCAAGATGCCGCCTCCGCCCTTGCTTTTCAGATCATCGAGAATGCCGCGATCGACGAGGACATGGCGCGTCGATTGCGGCAGGCCTTTGACGGGGACACCGAGCCCTGCATCGCGCTCAAACTCGGGATCAGCACCACAACGGTTCGACAAGCATGCCGCTCCGGGAGGCCCACGGCTCGCGTCCTGCGCCGCATCTGCATCGTGTATGGCGTTGAGGGCACGTGGCTGCTGACAGGCGAAGGGCCACAGAAGCGCGCACCTGCCACGGAGGACGTGCCATCCGAGCAACTACTGCGGGAAATCTCGCAGCGGCTGGAGAAGATGCTGGCGACGATTGAGTCCGCACGCAAGCCGGGCACCCCGCCGCCCGAGGACAAAAGCCACTGGCTTTAGCGGCCCCCACCGAAAGGGCATCCGCCGCCACTGGGCGCGGCCGGTGGCTGCGCGCCAGCGCCTGCGACAGTCGCACCACCGAGCGCATCACGCACCTGCCAGATATCCGGGAAGTACACGCGCTGCAGCGTGGAGACGAGATACTTCGCGCCCGATGAGCCGCCGGTGCCCATGCCCGCGCCGATCATGCGTTCGACCATCTTGACGTGGTGAAACCGCCAGATGGAGAACTTCTCGTCGAACTCCAGCAGGTGCTCGGCGACGCGGAACTGTGCGTAGTAGCGCTCACCCTTGTTGTCCTCATCCTGCTTGTGGTAGAGCGCAACCAGCGAGGCGATGCACGCGGGGTCGGCCTCGTGCGGCTGGCGCACATCGCGGGCGAGGAAGTGCTTGGGCACTTTGAACACATCGTCATCCTCGCGGGCAAGGTGGTGCATGAAGTGGTCGTAGGGCGTGGGCTTGTCCAGGAACGTGGCCATCTCGGTGCGGGCGGCTTCGTCCTCGCCCACGAGTTGCAGCATCCTGGGGTTCTTGTTGCCGCAGAGGAACTCGATCTTGCGGAACTGCACGGACTGGAAGCCGCTGGCGGGCCGGAGCGAATCACGGAACTTGGCAAAGTCGGTGGAGAACATGGTCTCCAGCAGCGGGATTTGCTCGATGAGCAGGTGCTGTATTTTGTGGATGCGCTCGAAGAGCTGGGCCGCGCGAAGCGGCTCATCGTTGTCCAGATAGTCGCAGACGCCGAAAAGCTCGTGGAGCATCTGCTTGAACCAGAGCTCGTAGACCTGGTGCGCGACGATGAAGAGCAACTCGTCGCGGTGGCTGGGCGAGGCGACGGTGGTCTGGAGCGTGAG
>JBKJOD010000288.1:0-3201 GCA_046593245.1 Phycisphaerales bacterium | reverse complement strand
GACTTCCATCAACCACGGCTTTGACGAGATCGATGGGCCAGCGTTTGAGCATCTGGACCTGTACACCGTCAAGAGCGGCGAGGGGATTGTCTCCGAGCTGTTCAGCTTCGAGCGGTTCGGCGGGGAGAAGACCTTCGCGCTGCGGCCGGAGTTCACACCGACGCTGGCGCGGATGTACGCGACCAAGGCAGCGAGCTTGCCCAAACCGACGAAGTGGTTCTGGCAGCAGAACTGCTACCGGGCGGAGCGGCCGCAGAGGGGGCGGTTGCGGGAGTTTTGTCAGTGGAACTGTGACATTATCGGGGATGATTCTGCGGCGGCAGATGCGGAGGTGATTGCGTGTTGTGTGGGGATGCTGGAGACACTAAAACTCTCTCCAGCGATTACTCACTCGTATTCCGATGGCGTGTGGAAACTCGACGGTCAAGTCATTGTTCGAGTTAGTGATCGACGCGTAACACAATCCTTGCTCTCGGCTTCGGGATTGGCCCTATCAGCGATAGAGAATGGGTTTTCTCTACTAGATAAACGAGCGAAACTGCCTCTGCCGGATTTCAAGAGAGAGGCACAACACCTCGGATTAAATCTGGACGTCTTTGACGGCCTCTGTAATTCCGCTGTCGAAGCCGTCTTTTACGCCCGCAGCCAAACCGAGCGCGCTTTTGCAGCTCGTGAAACGCTTGAAGCCTTAAAAATTGATGCGAGTCCACTCTTCGCTTTGTTCGATTCGCTACACCTTGCTGGGATCGGCGGCTGGTGTGTCTTTGACCCCGCGATTGCTCGCGGCCTCGCCTACTACACAGGCATGGTCTTCGAGGTCCACGAAGCCAGCGGCGCGGAGCGGGCGATCGCGGGGGGCGGGCGGTATGACAAGCTGATCGAGATGTTCGGCGGCCCCCCCACTCCGGCCGTCGGGTTTGGCATGGGGGATGTCGTGCTCTCGCTGGTGCTGCAGGACAAGGGGCTGATGCCCAAGGATGAAGATGTCGCGGCGAAACTGGGGCTGAATCCGGATGCGCTGGTCATTTCCAATGGAACACCGGAGGCGGACGGCGCGGTGGCGGGCGTGATCGCGTCGCTGCGGCGAGCCGGGCTGCACGCGCGGCGGGCGTACAAGACCACCAAGAACATCGGCAAGCTCATCCAGGACGCGGCGAAGATGCGGGCGCGGTACTGCGTGATTCTGGAGAGCGCCGCGACGGCGCAGGTGAAGGACATGGCGACGCAGGCGCAGGAGGCGTGTTCGGTGGCGGAGATTGCGGAAAAGATTGGGCGATAAGTACGAGCAGATTGGTTTCCGTTCCGCCAGCGTCATGGTGCCCCATGGCACCCCTTCAGGGTGCGGGAGGGCGGATATTGACGCTTTCCGGGGGCGGCGCTGGTTCGCCTGCGGCGAACATCGCTCGGCCCCCGGCTACTTTCTGTCAGCCCTTCGGGCTGGGGAGTGGGGCCGAAAACAGTAATTCGAGTGCGGCTTCCCTACGCTTTCCCCCTATGCCCCTTCCTCGAGTCGCAATCGTCGGTCGGCCCAATGTGGGCAAAAGCTCTCTGCTCAACATGATGGCGCAGCGGAAGGTGTCGATCGTGGACCCGACGGCGGGGACGACGCGCGACCGGGTCTCGGTGATTGTTGAGCTGACGCCGCCGGATGAGGGTGCGGACTCGACCAAGAAGATCAAGATCGAGCTGACGGACACGGGCGGGTTCGGCGTGTACGTGGCGGATGGGGCGCGGTACGACGAGACTGGCGCGGACCTGTCGACGCTGACGGGGGACATTGAGCATCAGATCTCCGAGGCGGTGCGGAGCGCGGACCTGGTGCTGTTCGCGATTGACACGCAGAAGGGCGTGACGCCGCAGGATGAGGAAGTGGCGCGGCTGCTGCGGGAGCGCGTGCTCGGGGAGAAGGGAACGCGGGCGGCGAAAGGGAAAAAGAAGAGCGCAAAGACCTCGAGCGGCGCAAAGGCGAAGAAGGGCGCACCAGAGCCCCAGGAGGGCGTGGACGCTTCGCCGAGCCGCAAGGTGCGGGTGGTGGTGATCGCCAACAAATGCGACGGGCCGAAGTGGGAAGCGCACGCGGTGGAGGCGGCGAACCTGGGCTTTGGGGATGCGATCCCGATCTCGGCCAAGAGCAACTACTTCCGGCGCGACTTCTTGGATGAGCTGTATCGGATTGCGGCGACGCTGCCGGGCGTGGTGCCGGGCGGGAAGGATCCGGACCCATCGCCGGAGATGAAGCTGGCAATCATCGGCAAGCGCAACGCGGGCAAGAGCTCGCTGGTGAACGCGCTGGCGGGGCAGGAGCGGGTGATTGTTTCGGAGATCGCGGGGACGACGCGCGACGCGGTGGATGTGCGCTTCGAGATGGATGGCAAGGCGTTCATCGCCATTGATACTGCGGGGCTTCGCCGCAAGAAGAGCTTCCAGGACCAGATCGAGTGGTACGCGTATGAGCGTGCGCAGCAGGCGATCGGGCGGGCGGATGTCGTCGCGTTGCTGGTGGACTCGACGGAGCCGATCAGCCAGGTGGACCAGCAACTGGGGATGCTGGTGCAGAAGTCGTACAAGCCGGTCGTCATCGTCGTGAACAAGTGGGACCTTGTTGAAGGCCGCAAGGCCTTGGCGGGGAAGCACAAGGGAAAGATCCTCGAGACGGAGATGTACGAGGAGTATCTGCGCAAGGAACTCAAGGGGCTGGAGTTCGCGCCGATCAGTTTCACCAGCGCGCAGACTCGGCAGAACATCAAGCGGACCATCCAGACGGCCTTCGAGCTGCACAAGCAGGCGATCTCGCGCGTCTCCACGGGCAAGCTGAACCGGCTGCTGCAGAAGGTGCTGGCGACGCGCGGGCCATCGAGCAAGCTGGGAACCTTCGCGAAGGCGTTCTTCATCGCGCAGGTCGCGGTGGACCCGCCAACGATCGTGCTGGTGGTGAACAAGCCGCAGCTCTTTACGCCCAACTACAAGCGCTTCCTGGTGAACCGCATTCGCGAGAATGTGCCCTTCGGCGAGGTGCCGATCAAGCTGCTGGTGAAGGAGCGGCGCCGGGCGCGGCCCGAGGACCTCATCGCCGGCGAACGCGAGCGGCTGCGCGAAGAGGGCGCGGAGATTGTCGGCATGGACGAGGGTGTTGGCGAACTGGTCAAGTCCGGCAAGGCCGCGGCGTTCTTTGATGACGACGACTCGGACCTCAAGGGGTTC
>JBKJOD010000379.1:0-3807 GCA_046593245.1 Phycisphaerales bacterium | reverse complement strand
GTCGGCTGCACGGCCTTCGCTGACATCCAGTCCGCCATCAACTCTGTCTCCGGCAGCGATGTCTACGTGGGCCCCGGCACCTTCGCCGCGGACCTGACCATCTCCAGCCACGTGAATCTGCACGGTGCAGGCCCCGGCGTCTCCATCATCGAGGGAGTCTCCGGCGGCCCAACAGCCACCATCAGCTATTCCGGCGGCGTTATCAACTGCGAGCTCGACGGATTCACGATCACTCGCCAGGGCAACGCCGTGGCGACATGGAACGATCCGCTGAACACCGCGGGCATCTCCTACGGCGGCGGCTCGGGCGCCGGCTGCGTCGTCCACAACTGCGAGATCACCGGCAACCGCACCGGCATCGACATCAACAACTCCTCCGGCATCACCATCCGCAACAACCGCATTCATTTCAACCGCACCGGCCTCGTCATGCGGAACACGACCGACAATCTCACGATCATCGAGAATGAGATCGCTGACAACTGGACAGTCGGTCTCCTCTTCTTGGATGCAAGCGCCGGTACCAATGTGCCTGTGCAGTCCGCCCTCGGTTGCACCATCAAGAACAACACCATCACCGCCAACTGGTATGGCCAGATCGTGGACCGCCAGTCCGGCGGCTCTCTGCCCGCCCCCGGCACCACCAACCTCAAGAACTTCTCTGCCAACTGGCTCGGCACCACTTCCCCCATCATCTCTGCGCTCAACAGCACCGAGCCCGGATATGCCGGTCTCATCCCCGTCGCATACGGCGGCACGGCGACACCCCCCGGTGGTCAGCCCGATGTCCTTGGCCCCGCCTCGGGCAACTTCGACATCACGCCGATGCTCACCGCTGGCACAGACACCAACGTCGAAACGGTTCCCGCCCGCGGCACCTATGGCTTCCAAGGCAGTTTCGCTGATGTCACCGCAACCCCCGAGCTGGCCCAGACCGGCTCCACCGGTCGCATCCAGGAAGCGATTGATCAGGATGGTGCCACCGTCCACGCCAAGGGCGGCACCTATTACGACAACATCGTGATCGACCACCCAGTCTCCCTCCTCGGCGCGGCCACAGGTCAATGCGCCGTATTCAATACCAACCGCGTCGCATCCGAATCCATTATCCGTCCCGCGTCCAGCGATGCACTCGGCGGCATCCTCATCTATCTCCAGGCCAGCAACATCACCGTCGACGGTTTCGTGCTCGACGGCGATGACCTCAACAACGCCAACGGTGAAGTCCTGCCCTCCGGCCGCGCCGACGTCGGCAACATCGTCTCCAACGGGTCCTTCGACGATGTACTCAAGCCGTTCTACCACGTCAAAAACATCGCCATCAACCACAACTTTATTTCCCACGCCAACGACATCGCTGTCAACCTCTACAACGACGGCTCAGATCCTGTCTCCGATGGCAACTCCGTGAGTTGCAACAGCTTGGAGCGGATGAGCGGCCAGAACACTCTTTCCATCCCCGGCACACCGCTCGACCGCATCTGTGTCCTGCTCTACAACGACACGTATGCAGCAGTGGACACAAACTACTTCACGAACGTCAACATCGGCGTTCAGACTGGTAACAACTTCCGCGCCAAGTCCACCGGCAGCGCATCTATCTCCTCCAACATCATCAACTTCATCGACAACATCGGCATCTGGCACAACCTCCACTACGCCAACGCATCAGACTGGACCATCTCCGACAACCGCATCTTCACAAACAATCCCTCCTACACCTCCGGCACCATCGGCATCTATGTCACTTCGATCCAGAGCGCAGTGAACGTCGTCTGCAACAACAACGAAGTTCACCAGTGTGATGCTGGCATCGAGTACTGGAACGATCCGACCACCGCCAACCTCGTTGTCTCGAACTCGAATCTCGCCTCCAATGCCAACGCCTTCGTCCTCACCAACTACAACCCCACATACGGCAGTGGCGGGGCCACAACCGTCACGTTGAGCAATGTCACCGGTGGCCAGAACGCCGCCAGCGGCTTCGTCGTCGTCGATGATGCTCTCAGCAACCATGCCGTCTCCCACCTCATCGCCGAAAACTGCCGCTCCAACCAGAACGTGGTTGGCGGCCTTTCCAGCTCCGGCAATAACTCCCACCTCACTGTCCGTGGCACCACCAGCCAATACACACTGAACGCGTACGGCATCTACGCCACCAAGGGCGGCCGCGTCCTCCTTGAAGATGCCGACCTCCGCTCTAATACCTCATCAGGCATCCAGATCGGCCTCGGTACGAAGGTGGACGCGGGCGATTGCACGGGCTCCAACTTCTCCGGCCTCGGCACCGGCTCCGGCTCCAACGGCTCCAGCCGCGGCCACAACCAACTCTCTGGGTATGGCTTCGACGATGCTTCTCCGTGGGCCATCGTCAACCTCAACACGCCCAACTCCGCCGCCAACGCCGCATACGCCCAGCAGAACGACTTCACGCAGTTCATCCCCGCGCTCGACATCGCCAAGGTCATTTTCGACCACGCCGATGCCGCGCCCTTCGCCACCGTCTTCGCTTCCCAACTTGGCGGTCAGGGCATCCAGACTCAGCCCACGAATCAGTCCGCCTGCCTCGGCTCCAGCGTCACCTTCTCCGTCGCCGCAGTGAATACCGCAACCTACCAGTGGTACTTCGGTGCAGCCCCTGTCGGTTTGAACCAGAACACCTACACCATCCCGGCCGCCTCACTCGGCGATGCCGGCTCCTATCACGTTGATGTCACTGACGTCTGCGGCAACCTCTCTTCCAGCACCGTCGTCACACTCTTCGTACAGTCCGGTCCATCCGCCGTCGTCGGCGGCCCATATGCCACTTGTGACACCGCTCCGGTCATCATCTCAGGCACGCCCGGCAATGCCGCGAGTGTGCTCTGGACCTCGAGCGGAACGGGCACATTTGTCCCTCCAAATGCCGCGAACTCGAACTACTTCCCAAGCGCCGCAGACGTGACCGCCGGCAGCGTCACGCTCACCTTCCACGCCCTCCCCGTTTCTCCGTGTGCGGTTGAAGCTACCGCCAACGCGACGCTCTCCATCCAAGGCCTGCCCACAGTTGCAGCAGGTGGTCCCTACACCCGCTGCGTCGGTGCTGGCGTCTTCAACATCGTCGGCTCGACCACCAACACCAGCTCCGTCACATGGTCGACCACGGGAACCGGCACATTCGGCAATATCAATGCCGCCGCCACCACGTACACCCCTAGCCCCGCCGATGAAGCCGCAGGCAGTGTCTCCCTATCGCTCAATGGCAATCCCATCGCGCCGTGTGCGACCGCGGCTGGGTCCGTCGCTTCTCTTACCTTCCAAAGTGGCCCCGTCGTGACCGTTGGCGGTCCGTATTACGGCCCCGGCGGCGCCGCCATCCCCATCTCCGGTACCGCCACAAACTCTGCCAGCACTCTCTGGACATCCTCCGGCACCGGCACCTTCGGCGATGCAACCATGCTCGCCACCACCTACACCCCGAGCCCCGCGGATGTCACCGCCGGTAGCGTCTCGCTCACCCTCACCGCGCAGCCCGTCGCTCCGTGTGCTTCGCCCACCTCGGCCGTCGCCACGCTCAACGTCTGCGCCATCCCCGCCGTCACCTATGTGGACGACAACTACGTCGGCCTCCCCATCGGTACACAGGTCGATTGGCCCCTCGGCGGCGGTGGTCCGCTCCACACCATCGGCTGCAACGCCTTCGCCACGGTGCAGGGCGGCGTGAACGGTGTGCTTCCCAGCGGCAACGTCCTGGTGGCCGCGGGTTCCTATGTTGAAGATGTCAACGCCAACAAGACCGTCTCCATCCTCGGCTCCGGTCCGACCTCG
>JBKJOD010000249.1:0-5026 GCA_046593245.1 Phycisphaerales bacterium | reverse complement strand
CGGAGAATGTCGATGCCCTGGGCGGCGTGGGCCTGCACCCAGTTCGGGCCTCCGGTGGCGAGCGCGTTCAGATCCGCGTAGTTGCTGTAGTTGAAGTTGACTCCGGCCTGATACTTCCAGGTGAAGCCGCAGAGCGAGCCCTTCCAGTCGGTGTTGTAGTTGGAGAGCCCGACGGCGAACTGACGCATGTTGCTCTCGCAGATCGTGACTTTCGCTGCCTTGCGGGCCTTGCCGAGCGCGGGAAGCAGAATGGCGATCAACAGCGCGATGATCGCGATGACAACGAGCAACTCGATGAGCGTGAACGCGCGAATCCGACGCACTGTGAGCGCGAGCATGAGCGATCCTCCGTCTGCAAATGTGCGAGCCGCGAAACAAGCCGTCGACCGAGAACCGGCCGAGGGAGGGCCGAGAAGAAACCTTGATCGGTAGAGTGTGACAGAATTCCGTGAAGTTGGCAAGTGCTCCGGAGAGAATGCGGTACGGAATCTGTACGAACAATACCCTATTTAGGGTACGAGGGTGATGATTGGCACCGTGAAGTCCATTCGTTCACGCTTGCGGATCACGGAAACGCTGATGGATTCACCCGTCATATACAGGTCTTGCTGGCGGGTGCAGGAGAGTTCGCGAAGGCGGCGGCCGCCGAGGCGGATGACCGAGTCGCCTGGGAGGATGCCGACGGCCTCGGCGGGCAAGCCGGAAAAGACCTGACCGACAGACCATCCGCCGCCGGTGAAGTCAAAGCCGATACCGATGCCACGGACGGGGCTGGACTGGACGGTGCGCTCGGCGGGACCGGTGAGCGAGACGCGCCGGTGGCCCATGTCGAGGACGACGACGAAGGGTTTGAGAGCCTCGGCACCAATCAGGTCGGAGGCATCGGAGCTTTCGACGACGGGGTGCTTGAAGGTGACATCGCCAAGAGAGATGTCGCCGTCGAGCCGGCCAGCGCGGAGAGTGTATGTGCCGCCAATGGCGACGCCGGAGGCGATGTTGGCGGGCGGATTTGAGAAGGACTGACGATCAAAGTCGCGGACGGAGAAGGCGCCGGCTTTGCCGGTATCAATCAGAAAGCGGCGGCGTTTCCCGGCGAGTTTGACATCAACGATGGGCTTGTCGCTCTCGGTGAGCGCGAGCACACGCTCTCCGTCGGGGGCGGGAAGCTGGCCGCGGGAGATGCGGATGGCAGAGCCGGGATAGTCGATGGCGAGGAGGACATCCTTGAAAGCGGGTGCGCCGAGGATGCCGTCCACATTGGAGCCCAGGTTGGCCTGGATTCTGGTGAGGTCGAGAGTGATGGCCTCGAAGCCGCGGAGATCGACGGAGCCGATCTTGAGAGAGCGGACATCGAGCACACGATCAACGTTTTGGCGCTGGCCCTGCGAGCCCTCGGCGTACATGTTGACGGGTCGGGTGTCGGCACTGAGGAGATTGGCGATACGCGGGGTGACCACGGTTTGCGAGGCCCCGGTGTCGAGGATCATGGTGAAGGGGCCGCGGCCGTTGATGGTGGCGTCGATGAGGAAGTAGTTGGCGCAGCGGCGCGAGGGAATGGTGACGCCATCGCGCCCGGCGGCGTCGAGGATGGCGGTA
This sequence comes from Phycisphaerales bacterium, assembly GCA_046593245.1. Classification (GTDB taxonomy): domain Bacteria; phylum Planctomycetota; class Phycisphaerae; order Phycisphaerales; family UBA1924; genus UBA4658. Next base: position 3,430 of record JBKJOD010000249.1, on the reverse strand, counting down.
TCCGGTGTGGCACGAGGGCCGCTGGAGCAGCCCTGGAGGAGGGTGATAGCGAGCAGGAGGGGAAGGAGTGAGCGGAGGAGAGTGCGCATGAGGGATGGGTGTACCGAGCGGAGGGGCGCGGGGTGCGGGATGGTATCGGGTGGGCGCGGAATGGGTGGGGAGGAGATATTGCTGGAATTCGCGCGAGAGCGAGCGGGAGTTGCCAGCTCTTCGCGTGTGTTCTGGCATCCCGGTTTGCCCTCGAAGCGAGGGCGAACCGGGGCACGGCGAGACGCACCGCCTCCGATTCTCGCTGCGCTCGAATCACCTCCCCCGCCGGGGCGGGGGAGGGGGCGAGAAGGTCAGTGCGCGTTGGAGTGGATGAAGCCGCGGAAGATGGTGAGCCAGAGGATTTTGAGGTCGAAGGCGAGGGACCAGTGCTTGACGTAGAAGGTGTCGTACTGGATGCGTTTGCGCAGGGAGGAGTCGCCTCGGTGGCCGTTGATCTGGGCCCATCCGGTCATGCCGGCTTTGACGTGGTGGCGGAGCATGTAGCCGCGCCAGTCTTCGCGGAAGCGCTCGATGAGCTCGGGGCGTTCGGGGCGCGGGCCGACGAGGGACATTTCGCCGATGAAGACGTTGAGGAGTTGGGGGAGTTCATCCAAAGAAGTGCGGCGGAGGAAGCGGCCGACGGGAGTGACGCGCGGGTCGTTGCGCTGCGTCCATTCGGACCGGGGGGCGCGAGCGGCGTCGCGGAGCGTGCCGGGCTGCTCATCCTCTGAATGGTGCATGGTGCGGAACTTGTAGATGTCAAAGACCTGGCCGCCGAGGGAGACGCGGCGCTGCTTGAAGATGGCGGGGCCGGGGCCGGAGAGGCGGACGAAGATCCAGACAGCCAGCATGACGGGTGAGAAGAGGATCATCGCGGCGGTGGAGCCACCGATATCCAATATGCGCTTGGTGAGGCCACCCACGCCGGTGGCCGGCGATTCGCGGTAGCTGAGGATCGGCATGCCGTCGAGTTCGGAGACGGTCATGCTCTGCGGGACGAAGCGCGGGGAGACATCGGGGACGATGCGGACATCGACGGGGAACTTTTCCAGTCGTGCGAGAACAGCGGGGAGTTCGGCGGCGTGGCGCGCGGGGAGCGCGACGTAGACGGCGTCGGGCTTTTTCTCGGTCATCAGGCGTTCGATGTCAGGCAGGCCGCCGAGGATCGGGTGGCCGTCGCATTCATCGCGGCGCTGGTGGGACCAGTGGCTAATGAAGTAGGAGACTTTGAGGCCCGTCCAACTGTTGCGTTCGAGTGTGCGTGAGGTGATCTGCGCGACGCGTCCGACCCCGATGATGGCGACGTGGCGGAGATTCCAGCCGCGGCGGCGCAGGACGCGGAGTGCGGCACGGAAGGTGGCACGCTCCAGTGACATGCAGATGGGGAGCAGGATGGTGAGGAGGACGATCTGCAGGCGGCCCGGATCGAGATTGATGGTGCGACCGAGCAGGTGCAGAGGAAGCGATGGAGGTGCAGGAAGTGTGGATGCTTCAAAGAGCGAGGCATCGCTGATGTAGAGCGCGGCGAGGACGGTGAGCACGGCGATGGCACAGGCGCGGAAGATCTGGCCGGTCTCGCTGAAGAGAGAGCGATCGCGGCGCGGGCGATACAGGCCGAAGAACTGGAAGGCGAGCAGCGTGATCGGGATAGTGGCAAGCAGCAGCGCGTTCTTGGGATACGAGAGCGGCTTGTCGGGCCAATAGGGCGGGCTGTCGAGGATCAACTTGCGCCCGAGCCAGGCGGCGAAGGATGCGCCCGCGATCACGATCGCGTCCGCCGCGGCGAGCAACCCCACGAAAAACTGGTGCTGCTGTTTGAGCAAAGAAAGGGTTCCGGGGCCCCGCGAACAGTCATGGATCGGCACGCGGGCCACTGTGGGGCGAGCGGGATCAAGGACAGGGGGTATCACTGTCGCCGCTTCGAGGGTGGATGTCAACTCCGCCGGAGGGAACCGGGGGAGTTCCGGCGTGAAATGAGCATAAACGAAGGGTGAGGGCAATCAGGTAGCACGCGACCGGCGCGTCTTGGAAGCGGCGCGTGGGGACGGGGCTGGGGTTGGTTGGGGCTTTTTTGCGGGGCGACGCGTGAAGAAGGTGTCGTAGAGGTCGTCGATCTCGGAGATGTCGATGGGCTTGCCGCGCGAGGTGGTGGCGATGTTTTCCCAGGTGTAGTGGGCGCGGCCTGCGGGGGTGGGGCGGCCTGCATCGTCGGCGGCCACAAGTTTGCGGTCGTATGCCCGACGGGATTCGACATTCGAGAGTATTTCGTATGCGGCGGCGAGCTTGGCGAACTTCTTGGCGGCGTCTTTGGATGGGTTGACATCCGGGTGGAGGGTTTTGGCAAGACCGCGATACGCGCGGCGGATCTGCTCCTGCGTGGCGATGCGAGGGAGGCCGAGGAGTTGATAGTGGGTGGTGGACATGAGGATCAGAGCCGGTCGGGCGAGCCGTTGGCGTGGTCTTTCGAGACGGACATGAAAAAATGCATTCGGGCCGAAGCGGCCCGGACATGGGCTGGGAAGCCCATGCCACGGTTAGTGGGAGCTGGCGGGAGCATCGTGGGGATTGAACATGCGTGTGGGCGCGGGGGGCGCGGCGGTGGGTTGGGCGTCGTTGTCGATCTTGAGGCACTCGACATCGAAGATGAGCGTGGCGTTTGCGGGGATGATGCCGCGGCCTTCAGGGCCGTAGGCAAGCGCGGGAGAAACCACGAGCTTGCGGCGCTCGCCTGCTGCGATGCCAACAAGGCCTTTGTTGAGGCCGGGGAGGAGGTTGCCGGGAATGTTGACGGTGGCGGGTTGCTTGCCGGGCGTGCGCGAGGTTTCGACGATCTGGCCGGTGGTGAGCCAGGAGGTGTAATGGAGGACGGCTTGGCCGGCGGGCGCGAGTTTGGGGGCGTCGGGTTTGGGGGGGAGGGTGGTGATGGTGATGATGTCGTCTTCGCGGGTGACGAGGGGCTTGGCATCCGCGCGAGTGAAAGCGGTGAACTCGGCGGGCTTGTGGCCCCAGACGCGCAGGCCGTTCTCGTCGAAGCCGGTGTCGGCGATACGAAGCGAGGTGCCCGCGGTGGAGATGGAGCAGATCATCTCGATCGCGCCGTTGCGGGTGGTGGGGACGGGTTGGACAGTGGCTGCGTCGAATCCGGCCGCGTTGATGGTGACGCGCAGGTCCGCAGTGGGAATGAGGTTGCTGAGGTCGAGCGCGGGTAGTTGGTCGGGCGCGGCCCAGAGTCCGGCGAGCGCATCTTGTTGCCCGGTGCTCGCGAGGTCGAGAATGCGCAGGCGGAGCTCGGTTTGCTTGCGATACGCGTGAAGGAGGTAGAGGCGGAACGGGGTGGCGGGGGAATCGAGGCGGGCGATCTCAACGAGCAGCGTGTTTGGGAGCGCGGCGAGTGAGACGG
>JBKJOD010000177.1:0-7341 GCA_046593245.1 Phycisphaerales bacterium | reverse complement strand
GTATCTCTCCAACTCCCGCTCGTACACCGATCCGGCCAACTGGCCGATGCTCTCGATCACCGCCATCGCCGCCGCTCCCCCATGCGCCGCGGACTTCAACGGCGCCAACGGGCTGACGGTGCAGGACATCTTCGACTTCCTCGGGGCCTGGTTCGCGGGCCTGCCGGCGGCGGACTTCAACCATGTCAACGGCCTGAGCGTGCAGGACATCTTTGATTTTCTGGCGGCGTGGTTTGCGGGATGTTAAAAATGGACGGTGCCGGTGGATTCGGGGGCGGCATTTGATGCGCACCGAATGAGAAAGCATGGCGTGGGTTTCCGGGCGTGTGGTACACTGGTTTGGCGGCGTGCTTCGCCGCTGATCGAGTGGGCGGCTGCCTCTGGAGAAATCGCCATGACGACTGCGTGTTTGTGTCGGGATCGCGGGCATTGTCCGCTGGTTGGTCCGGTGGCTGGCGTGCTGGGGGTGGTCGCGGGGGTGTGGCTGCTGCTGGGTAGCGAGTTGAATCAGACGGCACTGGGGCAGGAGGGGTTTGGCAACAGCACGGCGATTGCCATACCGGCGGGAGCACCGGGGAACACGGTTGGGGTGGCCGCGCCGTATCCGTCCCCGATCGTGGTGACGGGGCTGAAGCGGCCGATCGCACATGTGGGCGTGGTGCTGTTTGGGTATGGGCACACATGCTCGAATGATGTGGGAGCGCTGCTGGTGGGGCCGCAGGGGCAGACATGCCTGTTGGTGGGCCGGTGTGGCGGGTGTGGAACTCCGTTCAACAATGTGTACTTGTCGTTCGACGACGACGCGGGGAACGCGTTTCCGACGACCACGGCTCCGACGTCTGTGGGGTATCGCCCGGGCTCGAACTGTTTTCTGAGCGGAGTGAGCTTTGGCGCGCCCGCGCCGAGTGCGCCGTATGGATCGGCTCTGGGTGTGTTCCGCGGAACGAACGGAAACGGGGCGTGGAAGTTGTACGTGCAGGACTTTGTGGGGGGTGATTCGGGAACTTTCGCGGGGGGCTGGGCGGTGTACATCACGGAAGCGGGGAGCCCGCTGGTGACGATTCAGGGAAACGGGATTTCAATCCCGGCGGGACAGCCGACATCGACGGTGGGAATCGCGGGGCCATACCCGTCGAGCGTCCTGATCTCAGGGATTACGGGGAAGATCGCGAGTGTGTCGGTGCGGATCAACAGTATCACGCACACGTATCCGCAGGACATCGACATGCTGCTGGTGGGGCCTAACGGGCAGTCGTGCATGCTGATGTCGGACGCGGGAGGAGGCATTCCAGGGTTGTTTCAGGCGACGCTGGCGTTTACTGATAATGCGCCCGGGTTGATGCCGCAGCTGACAAACCCCGGGTCGGGAACGTTCCGGCCAACGGACTACGAGGTGGGGGACGTGATGCCGTTTCCAGCGCCGGCGGGGCCGTATGGAACGTCGCTGTCGGTGTTCCGCGGCGCGAATCCGAACGGGTATTGGGCGCTGTACATCAACGATGATCTGGGCGGGGACTGGGGGATCATGAGTCTGTGGGATCTGACGCTGTACTTGGATGAGCCGTGCAAGGCGGACTTCAACGATTTGGGAGTGCTGGAGGTACAGGACATCTTTGATTTTCTGACGGCGTGGTTTGCGGGGTGTTGAGCTCGCGCAGTGGTGAGCACGCGCCGTTGCAGCGTCGATTCAATCCGGGGTCAGGAAGCGGCTTTGCAGGCGGCTGAACTGTTTGCGCAGGGCGAGGGGGTCGCGATTGAGCGTGCGCGCGATGGCGTCCCACTCCAGCCCCTGGGTGCGGAGGCGGATGAGGGTTTGCTCTTCTTCGGTGAGATCCGAGGCGATGTGCTTGGCGAGCTCGCCGGCGCGGGCGTTCATGCTGGGGGTGGAGTCGGGCGCGGCGATCTGGGAAGGCGCGGCGCTGGGAGAAGAGAGAGCGTGGCGCTTCAGGGCGGTGTCGTGGCGGGCGAGGTCCGCGATCTTGCTGCGGACGATGCGCTGCAAGTAGGCGGCAAGCTCGGCCTCGGTGCTGAATCGGATGCGGCCGGAGTCGAAGTCATCAACGAAAGAGCGGGCGACGGACTGGCAGACATCGGCGGATTCGCGGTGGTCGCGCAGGCGGCGGCCCATGGTGGCGCGGACGGAGATCATGACGAGCCGGAGGAGTTCGGCGAAGGCGCGCTCGCGCTCCTGGGGGGATGCGGCCGCAGCGTCGCCGAGGGAGCGGAGAAGAGCGGAGGGCGTCGGCACTCCGGTGGTCATGGGGGAAGTGTACCGAAATGCGGGAAAGTTGTTGTGTGAATGTCACAACAGGCGCAGGAATCCGCTGGGTGGAAGTAGAATGCGGCTTGGTATGGGTTCATCTCTTCGCAGCACGGCGGAACTGAGTGCGCGGGAGGTGCGCGCACTGTGGGCGAAGGGCGTGCCGGGGATTGCGGAGGTGGCGGGACTGCTACAGGGGATTGAGGAAGGCGCGGGGGTGGAAGGGGTGGTGGCGGATGCTGAGGAGCGGTGGGAGCGAGGGCTAGCGGCGACGCTCGAGCAGTATCAGGAAAAGGCGGGGCGGCTGGTGGCGGATGCGGAGTGCCAGCGTGCGCTGCTGATGTGCGAGGCGAGCAGACGCGCGGGGGAATCGGTGGAGGCCATTCGTGAGGATTTGGTGAGGCGTTTTCCCGCGCTCGTTGGTGAGATTGAGCAGGTGATCGGGCTGGCGGCGTTGCTGCGGCCGCTGGTGGAGGCGGGAGAAGGCGAGTTGCTGGCGGGAGAGCGAGTTGGGAAATATGAGTTGGTGCGGGCGCTGGGGGCTGGGTCGTTCGGCGAGGTGTGGCAGGCGCGGGATGTGGAGTTGAACAGGTATGTGGCGCTGAAGCTGCTGTTTGCCGGACCGGAAGAGGGAGAGCATGAGGGGTCGAACCGGTTCATCGCGGAAGCGCGGGCGGCGGCGGCGCTGAACCATGAGCACATCGTGGCGGTGCATGGGGCGGGTGTGCTGACGACGGGCGCGGGGGTGCGGCGGGCGTATATCGACTCGCTGCTGGTGGGCGATTCGGCGCCGACGGCGGCAGATGCGATTGGCGTGGACGTGGGGAGGTCGCTGGAGGCGGGACTTGGAGCTGAGTTGCGTGGGCGCAAGCGGGAGCGGGAGGCGGCGCGGATTGTGGAAGCGATTGCGCGGGGGATTGCGGCGGCGCACGCGCGCGGGGTGTTGCATCGGGACATGAAGCCGGCGAATGTGCTGATGACGCCGTCGGGGCGGCCGCTGGTGGCGGACTTTGGATTGTCGACTTCGGGAAGAGTGGCGGAGGGCGATACAAGCGATACCGGGCGGACGATCGACATTGCGTGTGAGAACGGCGGACGGATTGTGGGTACGCCGGCGTATATGGCGCCTGAGCAGGCGCGCGGGGAGCGGGCCACGCCACTGACGGATGTGTTTGCACTGGGGGCGGTGCTGCGATTTCTGCTGACGGGGCGGCCGGTGTATTCGCCGTCGGGGCGGTTCAGCACGGATGCGCGGACGGATGTGATCGCGCAAGCGCGGGGAGCGGAGCTGCGCCCGGTGCGGGAGGAGTGTCCGGAAGTGGCGCGGACGCTGGCGGCGATTACGGATCGAGCGATGGCGGCGCGGCCGGAGGATCGATATGTTTCCGCGGAGCAGATGGGGGCGGATCTGCGGGCGTGGCTCGAGCATCGACCGACGTTGGCGTATCGACCGGGTCGCGCGGGAGCCATTGGGCTGTGGTATCGAAGGAACCTGGCGGCGGCGACGGTGGGCGTGGTGGCGCTGCTGGTGATCGGTGCGGGGACGGTGCGGTTCATTGATGGGCTGCGCTACGAGCGAGACCAGGCGACGGCGGCGCGGGCGCAGGCGGAGATGAAGCGCGTGGAGGCGGAGGAAGCGAGGGACACGACGGCGGTGGTGAACCAGTTCATGCAGGAGAGCATGTTCCTGGCGGTGGCATCGCGGCCCGGGGAGCGGGTGGATGTGGAGGGCATGATCGCCAGCGCCGAGCGGCGGGTGGGTTCAACGCTGAAGGACAGGCCGCTGATCGAAGCGGCGGTGCGGCACATGCTGGGCGTTGGGATGATGAGCTTCGGGAACGCGGAGCACGCGCGAATGAATCTGGCGCGGGCGTTGGAACTGCGTCGGGAGATGTTGGGAAATGATGCGCCGGACACGTTGCGGACGCGCGTGGAGATAGCGCGGCTGAACGCGTACAAGGGCCAACATGATGTTGCGGAGCCGGAGTTCAAGGAGCTGATGCCGCTGTGTGAGCGCGTGTTGGGGGTGGATTCACCCGAGAGTTGCCTGCTGTTGCGAGGGCTGGGGCGGCTGTATCTGATCACCACGCGGGTGGACGAAGGTGACAAGTTGTTGCGTGCGGCGGCGGAGCGTGCGGAGCGCGCGTTTGGGGAATCGGATCGCAGGACGCTGGATGCGTGGTCGGATTTGTCGGTGGTGGCGGGAATGCGCGGCGACCATGAGCAGGCAGTCTCGATGGCGCGCCGGTTGGTGGCGGGGTATGTGCGGGTGTATGGGGAGAATGATCCCGGAACGCTGGTGCAACGAATGGGGCTGGGGTATGTGCTGCGCCGAGCGCGGCAGTCGGAGGAAGCGGCGGGAGAGCTGCAGCACGCGTATGAGGGGTTGCGGCGGGTGAATGGGGCGAAGAACAACACGACGGTGAGCACGGGGATGCAACTGGCCCAGGTGCTGGTGGATGATCTGAAGCGTGCGGGCGAAGGGCTGGAAGTGGCGCGAGATGTGGCGGGGAACACGATGAATCCGGTCAGCTCCCCGCTGTATTGGGAACCGCAGATGGTGCTGGCTCGGGCGCAGTTGGGAACGGGAGATGCGGACGGGGCGATCTCAACGGCGCGGGGGTTGTTCGAGCGGGCGAGCAAGGATGTGCAGGCGGGAGCGGCGGCACTGAGCGCGGCGCGATGGCTGGCAGTGGCGCACGCGAAGCGGGGAGAGAAGGAGCAGACGGACACGTACCGAACGTACGTGCAGGAGCATTCGGGCGAGTTGAAGGGGAAGTAAGTTTTTTTCGAGACGTGTGTCACACGCTGGGGCGGAATCCGCTCAGTGTGATGGACGGTGGGCCCCCTGCGTGTGCCCATCGACCGATCGCACACCGAACGAAGGAAACGAACATGGACACTCTGAAGATGATGAAGGCGCTGGCGATGATCAGCGTGGGAGCGGCGGGGCTTTTGGCAGCGGCGGGAGGGGCCTGCGGGCAGTGCAGCGTGTATCGGCTGGATGTTCAGGACCTTGATCAGCGGCGCACCATCGGAATCAACACGGCGGGACTGCCGGGTGGCGGGAGCTCGCATTGTGTGCCTACGGCTGCGGCGAACTGGTTGGCGTACATCGGGACGCACGGATATCCGGAGGTGCTTGCTCCCCGCAACTGGCAGCAGAACGGGGCGAGCTACGGCGCGGCAACGAGTCTGATCGACCAACTCGGGGTGCTGATGGGCACATCGACTTCGGGGGGCACAAGCTACGGCACATGCAGCACGGTGGTGCAGCAAGGTCTGGATCAGGCCTCCCCCGGGAACTTCGTGAGCTACGCGGTGTCGATCAACGGCAACTATGCACCGTCGTCAGCGGACATTTACTTCGGAATGATTACCGGGCAGCTTGTGTCCATCGGCTCGTCGCGCTGGGCACTCACGCCCGCGGACCCTGTGCTGCAACTGCCGCAGCGGTATGTTCGCTCCAAGGGCGGGCACGCGATGACTGTGAATCGCGTGTACAACGCGTGTACTTTTTCGCCGACGATCTACATCCGCGATCCGGCGGGGCCCAACGACGGGCAGACGGTATCGCAGTCGCAGTTTGAGACGTTCCCCGTGAGCGTGGCCCCGAGCGGCGGCGTGTTCGCCGAGACCGACACAACCACGACCTTGAACACCCGCGTGGTGAGCAGACTGATCGACCCAGCCAACACGGTGAAGTTCAGCGTGGTGAACACCCTGATGGTGATTTCTCCCAAGCTCGGACTCACCGCCAACGCGCAGCAGGGGCAGTTCAACATCATGAACATGCACCATCCGGACGATTTCTCGGTGCTGCCGGTGCACACCCACACCTCGCCCAACAGCGTGCCGGTGGTCGCGATGAAGATGCACCCGCAGGTGGCAAGGGTGTTGATGCTGACGAGCCCTGCCGGGCAGGATCCGGCGCTCACGTGGTTCACGCCCGGGACCGGTACCTTTGATCCGATCGGCCCGCTTCCGGGGGCCACGGGCATCGCGTTCGGACGCAACGGCGAGTTGTATGCCCGAACTTCAACGCACATGCTCCGCCTTGACGCATCGACCACCCCCGCCACCCAGAACGGATCGGTGGCCGTGGCTGGTGTTGCGGCGATCGCGTATGACGATCGGAGCGACACCGTGGTGGCCGTCGCGCCCTCACGCGGGGTGCTCGGCTTCTCCAGCGCGTCGCGTTTCCCTGCAGATTACGCGGAGATGCCCGTTCCGGCGGGCGTGACGATTGCTGGTGCGACATCCTGCGCCGTCAGCCCGCTGGACTCAACGATCTGGCTCGCCTCAACGGGTGATGATGCGCTCTATTCGCTGAGCAAAGGCGGGGCCGGAGTGCTCGTGCTGAACCAGCGCGTGGCGACAGGACAGACCATCGCCCCCAAGAATCTGCATGTGGACCATCGCGGGCACGTCGTCTTCACCTCTGGCGGCGTGGTGCGAGAACTCCGCCAGAATGTGGCAAACGGACAGTGGGAGGCCGATCCGACCTCAAAGTTTGCCGGAACGGTGGCGGGTGACATCTTCGAGCAGAGCGCGGCCCGCTCCAACACCGACGACACGCTGACGCCGCTGAACGAGGGACAGGACACCCCGAATCAGCCGGAGGTTGGCGGGGTGATGCCGATCCTGGATTGCCGTCCGGACTTCAACGGCGACGGGACGCTGAGCGTGCAGGACATCTTTGATTTTCTGAACGGATGGTTCAACGGGAATCTGCGGACGGACTTCAACTTCTCGGGCACGCGAAACGTGCAGGACATCTTCGATTTCCTGGGGGCGTGGTTTGCGGGATGTTGAGGGTGGAGTGGGTTGGAATACAAAGAGACCCAGCCCCCGCGAGGACGCGGGGGCTTTTGTTCGCGGAGGGGTGTTCGGACAATGAAGCGCGAGGCACTCGCGTCTGATTGCTCGGGGCGGACACGCCCCGGCTCGCGAGGGGAGAGGGATCACTCTTCGAGATAGGTGTAGCCGTCCAGGCCTTGCTCGTAGAACATGAGGAGGGACTTGCCCTCGGCGACGGTGAGGCGGTTGCACTTGATGGCGCGTTCGACATCCTTGCGGAC
>JBKJOD010000471.1:0-8324 GCA_046593245.1 Phycisphaerales bacterium | reverse complement strand
GAAGATGATGTTGTCCACGCCCAGCACGATCTCCAGCGCGGTCAGCGTGAAGAGTGCGGCGAGATTGTCCGTGGTCAGCAGTCCGTCAAAAGAAAAGGTGGGCATGGGGACGAGTGTAATCAGTCGTGCCACGGGCGTCCCGCCCGTGTTCCCTTGCCAGACGCGGAATCACGGACGCGATGCCCGTTCCACGGGCTTGTATGTTGCGCTGGCGATCATCAGGTCCTTCATCTCCCGCACGGCCTGGCGTAGTCCGACGTAAATCGCGTGACTGACAATCGCGTGCCCGATGTGCAGCTCGGCGATCCCCTCCAGCGCAGCGACATGGTCGACGTTGTGATAGTTGAGTGCGTGCCCCGCATTGAAGCGGATGGCGGCCGCGCGGATGTGCGTGCCAGCGGCGCGGACCTTGTCGAGTTCCCTCGCCAGCTCGCCGCGTCGGAAGTCCCCGCCGCACGCCGCAAAGGCGTTCGCGTACGGCCCGGTGTGGACCTCGCAGACATCAAACCCCGCCGCGGCGCACGCGGCCACCTGCCGCTCATCCGGATCAATGAACGCCGAGACGATGAGTCCGGCGTCCTTGAGCCGTTTGACAACGTCCTTCATCCGCTTGGGCTGCCCCGCCACGTCCAGACCGCCTTCGGTCGTTACTTCCTGCCGCCCCTCTGGCACCAGCATCGACGTGTGCGGCTTGACGCGCAGGGCGATATTCACCATGTCATCCGTCGCGGCCATCTCCAGATTGAGCTTGACCTTCACGAGCTGCCGCAGCAGATCCAGGTCGCGGTCCTGAATGTGCCGCCGATCCTCGCGCAGGTGGACGGTGATGCCGTCAGCCCCGCCGAGCTCGGCTTCGTGGGCCGCGCGTACGGGGTCCGGCTCGCCATCCCCAACCTTGGCCCCGCGATACCGCGCGTTCCGCACGCTCGCTACATGATCGATATTCACGCCGAGTTGGATCATGGGGAAGGGTAGAAGTGACGGAGTGACGAGGACGGAAGAGTGACGAAGTCGGAGAACAAGGCAACTGCCGTGCCGAAAGTCTCCTCGCGCATGTACGATTCCCACTCCGTCACTCCGTCACTCCGTCACTCCGTCACTCCGTCACTTCTCCATCTCCCCATCGCACGCATCCTCCTCACCACCATCGGCTCCGCAGGCGACGTCCACCCGTTCGTCGCCATCGCCCTTGCGCTGCGCGAGCGCGGCCATGAGGTGCTGATTCTCACCAATCCGTACTTCAAGGATCGCATCCTGAGCGCGGGCATCGGGTTCTGGCCGCTTGGCTCGGCGGAGACGTACCAGCGGCTCATCAAGGATCCGCGACTGATCTCCGGGGTACGTTCGCCCTCATTTGTGATCGACGAACTCATCACGCCCGCCTTCGCGCCAACGATCGACGCGATCCGGCAGATTCAGATCGCCTTCAACCCGGATGTGCTTGTGAGCCACCACATCGCCTTTGGCGCGGCCGCGGCCACCGAACTCTTGCACATCCCGCATGTGCAGTGCGTGCTCGCGCCGCTCTTCTGGTTCTCGCGCCACGAGAAGATCACGATGCCTTCGTTCCCTTTTCCCGATACACCGCCGCTGATTGACCGCGCTCTGCGGCAACTGGCCCGGTTCATCGGGCGGCACACCTTTGATCCGGCGATCAATCGGCTGCGGAAGGATGTGGGCTTGCCGCCGCAGCGCGATCTGATCTCCCGTGCCGCTCGTGGCGGTGATGGCATCGCCCCGCACGAGCGGATGAGCGATTCGTCAAAGGGCATACCGACGCTCGCGCTCTGGTCGCCGCAGTTCCGCGGCACGCTTGCGGATGACCCCTGCACCGGCACCATCTGCGGCTTCTCCACTTGGGATCGCCCGCCGACACTCCCGGAAGATAACGATCGCGAGCGCGAGATCCTCCGCTGGATGGAAGATGGCCCTGCTCCCGTGGTCGTCACCCTCGGCTCCAGCGTCTCACATCACGGCGCGGATGTGTATCGCCTTGCGGCCGACGCCTGCGCCCGCGCCGGCAAGCGGGCTTTGTTGCTCACCGGCGGGTCGGCGGATGATTCAACGTGGCCGGATCATGTCCGCGCCGTGCCATATGCGTCGTACTCGCGCATCATGCCGCGCGGCTGCGTGACGGTTCATCACGCGGGCATCGGCACGCTCGCCGCAGCGATGCGGGCCGGGGTTCCCGAGATCATCATCCCCTTTGCCAATGACGAGTTCGACAACGCCGCGCGAGCGCAGCGTCTCGGGGTCGCGACTGTCATCAAACGTCGCAAGCTCAAGGTGCGTTCACTCGCGGAGGCCATCACGCATATCACGCAGAGCCAGACCATGTTGGAACGCAGTCGGCAGCTTGCCGCGGCGATGCAATCCGAAAATGGAGCGAGCCACGCTGCGGACATCATTGAAACGATCGTCAACCAGTCACGCCGCTGATTCCCCCGCCGCTTCCAGTAAACCGCTCCGCCACGTCCAACGCTTTACCAGCAGATGCTGCTCGTAGAGCGCACGGATCAGCGGGCCAGCGTGCGATCCGTCTATGGCATCGCTTGGAACCTGTTCCAGCGCGGCGAGTGTCGCGGCACCGCGCTCTGCCGCAGAGCGCTCGCGATGGAGGAACTCCTTTGAATAGGCGATCTCTGCGTGCGAGCGAATGTCGCGACTGAAAACAGCCGCGGTAAACTCCGGGTGCGCTTCCGCGAACACCCACGCGGCACGTCCCAATGCCCGCTCGCGCTCAAGCAGCGTGTGCGCGGTGTAAAAGTGATCGTGCATCACCCGCGCCTCGGGGCGATAAAGCACGGGCATCGCCAGCCGCGTGCTGAGTTTGTATCCCAGCTCAATATCGTCGTATCCGTACACATGCGGTCGCGCCAGAAACTTGCCGACGGTGCGAACGCTCTGCATGTCCGCTGAGAAGTTCAGCCCGAAGCAGTGGCGGTATCCCCAGTCCCGCTCACGATCACGCAGCGCAGCGGGCGTGTTCATCACGTCATAGAAGAAGACCATCGCGGTCTCGCGCACCAAGCGGTCCAGTATGGAATCCAGTTCCCCACGCGGCCGGCGCAGATACGGAGCGCTCCCGACGATGATCGCCGGATGTTGTCCCTCGCGACGACGCGCCTCGTGCTCGCGCCAGTGCATGCTGACCAGCTCCGGGTCCGCAATGACATCATCGTTCAAGCTCAGCATGACCCGGCCACGTGCTTCATCGACGAGGCGATTGCGGACCTCGGTATACCCGGCACGCGGGCACTCGATCACCCGCAACTCACGATCGGTCCGCTGCGGGTTCCAAGCCGCGAGTGCGGCTCGCATGCTCTCATCGTCCGGTCCGTCCAAACCAACGATGACCTCGAAGCGGATATCGCCGCTCTGACGCGCGAGCGACTCCACGCATGCCGCAAGATTGCGGGGGCGTTGATACGTTGGTATGAGCACGCTGATATCCACATTCCATCATCGGCCCCCGGACCGCCGCGGCCACGCGGAGCGTGCGCCGATTACCAACCGACAGACCACCAATAACGGGTAGGACGTTGCCGATAATCCGCGGCCCCACACGCCCCTGCTGAGGGGATTCTCGGAACTTGGGCTTATTTGACCATCAACGGATTCCGATAGGCCGAGGCCGCCGTGCGGAGATTCTCCGCCGCGGCAAACGGAGGTTTTCCATGTATTCATACATCAAGCGAACGCAGAACACGATCGATGCCGAGCGGACTGAGACTCGCCCACACGATGATGTGAAAGATCGCCGCACATGCAAGCGATTCAGCGTGCAGCGTCCCGGCAAGGTGTTTCGGCGAGCCGCGCAGCAATATGCGCCGGTGACCTCGCGCGACCTGTCATTCGGCGGTGCGCTGCTGGAAGTCGAGTCCGAGCGCGGGTTCAATGTCGGCGAAGTACTCGATGTTGGTATCGCGCTGACCCAGCAGGCCATCGTGCCATCAGCCGCGTTGGTGAGCGGTATCGTGGTGCGCTCGCACGCGATTGGCGAGCATCGGCAGTTGGTCGCCGTGCGGTATCTGCATCGGGAGTCGATGTCGGTAGCGGCGTAGTACTCCGCGGGCTTGGGATGCTCCGCTGCTCCCCAGCAGGTCTTTCGCGCCATCTCGCCGCCTCCATCAAACTACCATTCCCTGATGCTCTTCCGCCCGACCACTGTGCGCGATGATCGCGGTAAACGCATCAAGCTTACGCTCTCGCGCCTGGATGCTGAGGGCCGGCTGAAAAACCATCACAAGCAAGTGATGGAGCAACTTGCCAGGCGTAGTCGTGAACGCCGTGACGCCGCGGGATTGGAAAAGGCCAAGCCGCCGAAATGGTGGCAGCGGTTGTATCAATGGCCCTTCACAATTGTTTTCGGAATCGGTGCCATCGTCGGCGGGTTGGGGTTTATCGCTGGTCTCGTGCTGGCTATCAGCGCGCCGCTCATCGCGGGCGCGGCTCTGCTCGGATATCCATGGCAGACCGGCGTGCTTGCCACGTTTGTGCTTGCGATCGGCATTGCCAGCGTCCTGGGTTGGCGGCGGCGTGAGCAATCGCGATACGAACGCGCCAAAGCACTCGCAAAGATCAAGGTCTGCGGTATGTGTGGCTACTCGCTCGAGCATCTCGAACCCGCATCTGACGGGAAAATCGAATGCCCCGAATGCGGCGCCGGGTGGGATATTGCTTCCAAATCCACGCCACTCTGCGCTGGGTGCTACGAACCGCTGGAAACACTGATCGTGACCGAACCGGGCGTTGCCGAGTGTCCGGGCTGTCATCAGAAGTACACCTTCTCAGCGAACAACCTTGCCCATCCCGAGGACGCGATGGACGGTTCCTGACTCGCTTTTCAACCGGCGACCCATCGCTACTATTTCTCCGCATGCTCTGGCAGCCCTCACTCCCCGATGAATACTCCAAGCAGCTGCCCGATGCGCTCGCGGCCCGGATCACGGCGCGGCGTCATGAACTCGGCTCCCAGCTCGTGATTCTGGGGCACCACTACCAGACCGATGAGATCATCCGGCACGCGGATTTCACCGGCGATTCTCTCAAGCTCTCGCAGCTCGCGGCCTCAAAGGTCGCGGAGGCCAGCGCGAAATACGTCATCTTCTGCGGCGTTCACTTCATGGCGGAGACCGCCGATCTGCTCACGCCCGATGACGTCTCCGTGATCCTGCCGGACCTCTCCGCGGGCTGCTCCATGGCTGACATGGCGGACTATGACGATGCGCTCGCCGCGTGGGACCTGCTGCACGCTTCGCTCAAGGAGCAGAAGTGGAAGGGTCGGATCATTCCGATCACGTACATCAACTCCACGGCGGCGATCAAGGCATTTGTGGGGCAGAACGGCGGCATTGTCTGCACATCCTCAAACGCCGCGAAGATGTTCGAATGGGCGATGGTGGGTGGTATCTCGCCGCGGAAGAAGGGCGAAGACATCAAGCTGCTCTTCCTGCCGGACCAGCACTTGGGGCGAAACACCGCCGCGTCGTTCGGGATGGATGTGAGCACTCAGACGTGCCTCTTCGATCCGCGCAAGCTGGCGCGGGGCGATGAGTTGGGCGGATGCACGCCGGAAGAGTTGCTGCGATCGAAGGTGATTCTGTGGGCCGGACACTGCTCGGTACACAAGCTGTTCCGACCGGAGCATTGCGACGAGATTCGCACAACGGATGAGGGCAAGCCGCACGTGGAGCGGACGACGATTCTGGTCCATCCCGAGTGCATGAAGGAAGTGGTGGACAAGTCGGACCTGGCGGGCTCGACGGAGTTCATTATCAATACGATCCGCGCCGCAACGCCCGGGTCGCGCTGGGCGGTGGGGACCGAAATCCATCTGGTGAATCGGCTGGCGAAAGTGGCGGCAACAAGAGGCGTACACGTACGCATCCTCTCGGACTGCCAGTGCCTGTGCACCACGATGTTCCGCATCGACCAGCCGCACCTGTGCTGGGTGCTGGACAACCTGGCGAAGGGCAAGGTGGTGAACCGGATTACCGTGCATCCGGAGGCGCGGAAGTGGGCGCTGGAGGCGATCAACCGGATGCTGGCGATGTCCGCGCCGATGGGGGCCGCGCCGAAGGCGGTGAAGGCGAAGGCGAGCGAGCCGGCGCTGGTGGATTGAGGCGGCGGCATCGTTGTGGGTTGATTCCTATCATTTGCTTGAGGAGTCGCAATGTTTCCACGAATCACACACGATCCTGCGGTGCTGAGCGGTAAGCCATGCGTACGTGGAACTCGGCTAAGCGTCGAGTTCATTCTCGAACTCATCGCTTCCGGCGGAACGCCGAGTGAGATCATCGGCAAGTATCCGCAGCTCTCCCTCGCGGACATTGAAGAGGCCGTTCGATACGCGGCATTTGTGCTGAAAAACAGCGCGATTATCCAGACGAGGGCCACGGGTTGAAACTCTCGGAGTGTGCTCTGCTGGCGGATGAGAACATTGACTCCACCGTTGTCGAAGCGCTTCGGTTGGATGGTCAGGATGTCGCCTCGGTTCGCGACCTGAATCTCGTCAGTGTTGCGGATCATGAGGTCATGCGGCTCGCGTTCGAGCAGAGGCGCGTTATTCTCACGCACGATACAGACTTTGGGGAGCTGGCGATCGCGCGAGCGGAGCCGCTTGTTGGAGTCGTCCTGATTCGACCCGGTCACATTCAGGCCACGTTCACTCTTGGAACCATCAAAGCCGTTTGGCGTGACACGGCGGAACTTGAGCCGCCGTTTGTGGTGTCCGCCGTCCGAGTACGAGATGAAGTTGTGATTCGAGTTCGACACCTTCCGGTATGAATGTGCCAGTGAGTGAAGTGGCAAGCGCATTTCGTCGCAGGATGAGGTATGCTGCGCGGCGTGCCCACGCCAGTTGCATCCATCATCATGTTTGTTCTCGCCGCGCTGCTGGGCGCGCTGGGGCAGTTTCTGTACAAATCCGGGGCGGAGCAGGCAACTGGCGGGGCGATGTCGTATCTCGGCAACTGGCGGCTGCTCTCCGGGGTGGCGTGCTACGTCGGCGTGATGGTGCTGTTTGTCGCGGCGTTCAGGCGCGGCGGGCAGCTCTCGGTGCTGTATCCCATCTACGCATCCACGTTCATCTTCGCGGCGGTCATCGCGCTGCTGGCATATGGAACACCGATCAAGCCCGCGAATATCTGCGGCATGTTGCTGCTCATCGGCGGCATGTATCTCATGGGGAAATAGTTGAGCACCAGCACGCAGACATCTCCGGACCGTCGCCCGATTCGCAGCCGCGAGCACAAGGTGTGGATCGCGGCTGCGCACACGCTGGCCTCGCGCGGGGTGTCCGCGAATGCGATCTCGGTGTTTGGCATGGTGGCGTGCATCGGGGCGGGCGTGGCGCTGGCGATGACGGCGCACACGGATGACTGGACGATGCGGGGGCTGTGGATCGGGGGCGCGCTGCTGATTCAGCTTCGGCTGGTCTGCAACATGCTCGACGGGATGGTGGCGATGGAGCGCGGCATCGCCTCGCCGGTGGGGGAGTTGTACAACGAAGTGCCGGATCGGGTCTCGGATATGGCCGCGCTGATCGGATTGGGATACGCGGCGGGGTCGAGCGTGGCGCTGGGGTATCTGGCCGCCGCGCTGGCGGTGTTCGTGGCGTATGTCCGCGCGATGGGGAAGGCGGCGGGCGCTCCGAACGACTTTCGCGGGCCGATGGCCAAGCAGCAGCGGATGTTCCTGGCGACGCTCGCCGCGCTGTTCATGGGATGTGCGCCGGATGCTTGGAAGCAACCGTATTGGAACGGGTGGACGGTGCCGATGGTGACTCTTGGGGTCATATCCGTCGGGTGCGTCATCACGGCGATCCGACGCGTCCGCACTGCGGCCGGTATCCTCCGCTCCCGCACTGGCTGAAACGCACACATGCACACACCATTTCAATCCATTCTTGCCGCGAGTCCTGAGCTTTGGGGGCTGCACGGTGCGCTCGATGACTCGGGCATCCGGCTGCTGCTGGCGATCATCGTCGGTCTGTTGCTGGCGGGTGGCGCGGCGAGCGGCGTGCTGGCGGCGATGGGAAAGCTCAAGCCGGAACTCAAGAGCGAACTGATCAAGCGCACCGTCGCTTGGGCGGTGATGGTGCCGATTGTCGTGGTGCCGATTCTGTTTGGCAAACTGCCGACGACGATCCTGTTCACAATTCTGTCGCTGGCGTGCTATCGCGAGTTCGCGCGGGCGACGGGATTCTTTCGCGATGTGCTGATGTCCGCGCTGGTGGTGCTGGCGATTCTCGCGCTGAACTTCGCCGCGCTGGACAACTGGTATGACTTGTTCGTGGCGGTGCCGGGGCTGGCGATCGTGGT
>JBKJOD010000330.1:0-7665 GCA_046593245.1 Phycisphaerales bacterium | reverse complement strand
CAACGAGCTGACGGCCGCGCATGCGGGGGGCATCAGTCACCGGATGATGCTGGTGCCTGCGGTGCTCAGCGGCTTGGTGCTGGCCGCGTTGTTGCTGACGCTCTCCAACTCCGTCATTCCGCGATTTCTCAAGGGCATGTCCGAGCTGGTCGCGCAAGACGCGGCGAAGTACATCGTGAGCTGCGTGCAGCGGGGCGAAGCCCTGCGGATGGACAACACGCTCATCTACGCGGACAAGGTGCTGCGGCTCGGACCGGATGAGCAGTCCGGCGCGTACGAGCGGCTCTGGCTGGGCGGGCTGCTGGTGGTGCGGACCAATGAAGCGGGGGAGATCGAGAGCAACGGAACGGCGACCAACGCCTCGGTCTGGCTCCGCCGCACCAGCATCGTGCGCGGCCCGCGCGGCCAAGTCGTGCAGACCGGCGGCAAGCCCATGACCGAGGTGGTCATCAAGCCCACGAACCCGATCGGCCTAGGACCGACGTTTCGCGCCGCGGGCGCGGACATGGTCTGGTCTTTCGTGCTGCCCAATGCCTTCGGCGATAACGTGAAGTTCCTGAGCTTCTCGGAGTTGCAGCGGGTGCGTGCGGAGCCGGCGGTGATAGATCGCGTGGACAAGGATCGGCGCGTGCTTGCGCTGCGGCTGGCTGAGTGCGATGTGATGGAGCGGATCAATCAGGCCCTTCGCGCCACCGGTGTGGCGCGGTTTGAGGACCCGTTCAAGGCGGCGGTGTTGCTGCGCGGCTCCGGATTGCGCCCGACGCGATCCAAGGTGGATGGCAAACGCGACGGGGGCGTGTATCAGATTCTGCCGTTGACGACGGGGAGCAAGCGCATCGTCGTCGAGACGGTGCAGGGGGAGGGCAAGCCGATCCGTCAGGAAGCGGCGGACGGCTATGTGCGCTTGCCAACCGGCGGCAATCCGGATCGGCGATCGGCGACGGTGACGTTGCAACTCGAGCGCGTGGCGGCCGTCCCCGTCGGGCCCGACGGCGAGGTGCTCTCACCAGAAGAAGCCGGCGCGGGGCGCGGCGAGCTGGAGCAGAAGCCGCTGCCGGATCTGGCATTTGCGGACGATCAGGCAAGCACGTTTCTGGCGCAGCCGACGCGCGAGATCACGCGATTGGCCGAGAAGCGGATGGTGGACAAACCGGGTGACCAGGTCGTGGTCGGGCCGCTGCTGGGGTCGATGCGATCGGACATCAAGGAGCTGCTCAACGAGGTGCTGAGCAAGGAGCAGGAGCGGTACGCGATGAGCGTGGCGTGCCTGGTGATGGTGCTCGTCGGCTCGGTGATGGCGATGCGATTGCGGGATGCGCTGCCGCTGACGGTGTATCTGTGGGCCTTCTTCCCCGCGCTCGCCACCGTGCTGGCGATCTCCGGCGGGCAGCAACTGACGCACGGCAAGGGGCTGATCGGTCTGCCGATTCTGTGGGCGGGTGTCGGCGCGCTCGCGGTGTTTGCGATCGTGGAGTTCATTCGTCTCAAGAGGCACTGAGCCGATCACCATCGATGCAACCCAGAAGCAGAACGAGCATGGCCCCATCGACGAGCGCGGCGGCGTCCTTGCGCCCAGTCCTGCTGGTCGCCGCGATTGCGCTGGCAGTGCGGATCATCTACCTGGTCTGGATCTGCCGCTATGAACTGGTGGAGGATGAGGCGCATTACTGGCTGTGGTCGCGCTGGCTGGAATGGTCGTATTACTCCAAGGGGCCGGGTGTGGCGTGGGCGATCCGTGCCAGCACTATGATCTTCGGCGACGCTGAGTGGGCGGTGCGGCTGCCGACGGCGATCGCGTCGGCGATCGGGACGGTGGCCGTTGGCGCGCTGGCGCGGGATGTGGTGCGGGATGGGCCGGGCGGCGGGGCGACGCCGCGGCGCGTCGGGTTACTGGCCGCGCTCGCGTACACGCTGGCACCAGCGCTGCAAGCAACTGCGATCGTGATGACCATCGATGGGCCGTATGTGGCGTGCTGGAGCGTGGCGTGCTGGGCGTGCTGGCGGGCGACGCGACCGGGCGGAAACGCGGCGTTCTGGGCTTTGGTTGGCGCGGCGATCGGGATCGGCTTCCTATTCAAGTACACCATTCTGCTTTTGATTCTCGGGTTGCTGGCGTTTGTGGTGCTTGTGGCTCGACGAAGTGGGGAAGTTCCGCCAGCGCGAGCAGCGCGGAGCGGGCGTGGTATGTTCATTGCGGTGGGAGTGTTGCTTGTGCTCGCGGGAATCTCGCCCGTCGCGTACTGGAACGCGGAGAACCACTGGCCGACGCTCAAGCATCTGCTCGGGCATCTGGGTATGGCGGGTGGGGATATGCCGGTCGTGAAGACGGGAGATGGTGGAAGTAAGTGGTCGGTGTGGTGGCTGCCGGAACTCATCGGCCAGCAGATTGCGATCATTGGGCCGTGGGTGTTCCTGGCATTCCTGCCCTGGGTCCACAGGTTCTCTGAGCCGGTTCCTGGTTCGATCAGCCATCACTCCAAGGGAAACGGCGGCCTCTTCCTGCTCTGCTGCGCTGCGCCGATTCTCACCTTCTACGCGGTTATCTCGCTCATCACCGAGCCGGAAGGAAACTGGCCGATGGCGGCGTACGCAACGCTGCTGCCGCTGGCTGCGTGGATCGCGGCCGACGCGCTGGCGCAACGCGCGGCGATTCGAGCCCGGGGCGAGCGCGTCCCCGGGCCGATCAAGTTGCGCGTGCGGCTCTGGCGGATCGGGCTGACGTACGCGATCATCGCGGCGGTGCTGGTTCACATGCTGGACCGTGTCGGTGACGTTGCGCTCGCGATGGACAAACGCCACTGGTTCCACGATCGCTATCACAGATTGCTCGGGCGCGATCCATCCAAGCCGGAGTCTGCGATTCGCGATCCGGCGGGCCGGTTGCGTGGCGCCAAAGAGATGGCCGCGCATGTTTCCGAGTTGCTCACCGGCCTGCGCGACGGCACGCAGCAGGAGCCGTTCGTCATCACGCAGCACTACGGGCGGGCCAGCCAGCTCGCGTATTACTTGCGACTGGGGCCGCGCCCGTGGACGGAGGTGCTCTGCGCCATGGCCCACACCGGCGGGCGCGAATCGCAGTTTGACTACTGGCCGCAGACGGATCTGCGCCGGGGCGAGCTTCTGGGCCGTCCGGCGGTCATCATCACCTCGACGCAGCCGTACATCGCGGACATGTGGCGGACGATGTTTGCCGAGGTGCGCCCGATTCCTGATCAACGATTACGGGGCGAGAGCAAGACGGACCGATCGGCGATGTTGGGCTTTGGGTGGAAGGGGGTGCCGGGAATGGTCCCGCTGGGTGTGCCACCAGCGCCGGTTCCGATTGCACCGAATGATCCGCCGCGTACACCATGACGAGTCACACAAAGAGTAACCTGCGTCCCACCGTGAAGATTGAACTTCCCATCCCTCCGCCCAGCACCGCAACCGCCGCGCCATCCCGCGCCCCCGCGCGCCCACCGCAACCGATTGCGTATGACGCTACCCCGCCGCGCGTGCCCCTCTGGCGCCGCGCCGCCCCCTGGCTCATCTTGTTCCTTGTCTGCTGCGCCTGGGATCGCGCCCTCTGGCTGCTGGCCACCCGCGCGGGCGTGGCAAAGCTGGAATGGCTTGAGAATCTCATGCGCGGCGACGTGCTGTGGGCGTCAATCAAAGGCGCGGCCCACGTCCATCTCGCCGCCATCGGCGATGCGATCCTTGGCATCACATACGGCGCGATTTATCTCTTCGGCCGCATCTATCTCTGGCCTGTGCTGGCGATGTTCTTCATCTTTCGGCACTGGGGCGGTACGGATGGTGCCAAGGTGCGAGATGGCTTGCGCCGCGGCGTGTTCGTCTTTCTCGTTCCCGCACTTGCGGGGGTTGCGGCGGAACTATTGAAACTCATTACTCGCCGCGAGCGCCCGGAGATGGCCGACGGCATGTACGCTTTTCTGCCCTGGCCAAAGGTCTCGATACTCTCCCCGGCGTTCTGGGATCCTGCGCATCTGGGCCTAGCCTCCAGCCACGCGGCGGTCGCGTTCGGTGGTGCTCTGGCAGCTGGCCTGCTGTTGCCGAAGTGGCGTATCCCGCTGTTTGTGATGGCGATTCTCTGCACAGTCAGTCGTGTGGCGGTCGGGGCACATTTTCTGAGCGATGCCTTCGCGGGCGTGGCGATTGCGTTCGGGATGTTCGCGCTCGTCTACGCTTGGGATCGACGAAACAACGGCGGGCGGGCGATCGTGCGTTGATGCATGTCGGACGAGAAACCCGGGCTGGAAAGCCCGTGCCACGGATCAAAGACATGGGCTGGTAAGCCCATGCCACGAAGATCATGAACACCCTGGACCGCTACATCGCCCGCCAGTATCTCTTCAACGTGCTCGCGTTGCTGGTGGTGCTCTTCTCGTTCGTGGTCGCCGTCGATGTCTCACTGAATGTCGATAAGTATCTGGAGGCCGTCGGGAAGCTTGATCCCACCGCCGGCGGCCTGCGCAAGGGCGCGCTGGTTGTTCTGGGTGTGCTGGAGATCTGGTGGCCCAAGCTGCTGCAACTGTTCAACTATCTCATCGGTCTGGTGCTGGTAGCGGGCATGGGCTTTACTTTCACGCAGCTGGTTCGCCATCGCGAGTTCGTCGCCACGCTCGCGGGCGGGGTGAGTTTGCACCGCGTGGCCCGCTCGATTCTGATTGTGGCCGCGGGCTTCATGGTGCTGCGCTGGGTGAACACCGAGATGGTCCTGAGCCATCCGAAGATCGCCCCCCTGCTGACGCGTGACCCCAGCGACGTGGGCAAGCGCACCTGGAGTGAGTTTCCCGTCCGGCTCGTGCCAGACGCGGCGGGAAGAATCTTTCTCGCCGAGAAGTTCGACCCCGTCAGCGGCGAGATGGAGAACCTGACGATCTGGGAGCGCGACAAGGATGGGCTTGCCAGGCAAGCCATCAGTGCGGAGCACGCCGTGTGGGACACGGATGCTTGGAAGCTCTCGGGCGCGAAGATCATTTCCATGAAGCTCAGCGCGAGCGGCTCCGCGATCGGTGATCGCATGCCACCCGCGCCCGCTCGGATCAAGACAGACCTTGGCCCGGAGACGCTCAAGCTCAAACGGTTCGAGGCGTTCAGCCAGACGCTCTCCTGGGGGCAGATCTCCGAACTCCTCCGCACGGCGCGCCCGGATGTGGGTGAGAAACTCCAACGCATCCGCTGGTCGCGTGTGAGTCAGACCATCTCCGCCATGCTGGTGCTCATCATCACCATGCCATTCTTCCTGCTCCGCGAGCCGAAGAACATGCTCGTGCAGTCCCTCAAGTGCGCCCCGATCGGTATCGTCTCAATGATGGGTGGCATCCTGCTCTCCGCCGTCGCGTGGCCCGGTTTGCCGCCGGGATTTGGAGTGTTCATTCCGGTGCTGATTCTGATCCCCGTGGCGATCGCGGCGGTGTCGTGGATGAAGACATAAGACGGCGTACGACAGCGCATCTCGCGTTGTGAAACCTCGCACGAACTATCAGTGCCGTAGCTGCACGCTTCGGCGCTCTCCGTAGATTTCAGGAGATGACCCGAGTCGCCACTCTGCTGGTCACTGCTGGAGGTCGCGATCAGACCCTCAGAGTGTTGGCACATCACGCATTCGCTGATCGAGCAGATGTTGGTCAGGGTGGAACGGATGCAACGCGTATTCGCGTGCCGCGCGGCCAGCTAAGCGGTGCTCCCGCCACCGCGACCCCTTCCGCACCGTTTCAGCACCCGCTAAACCACGCACTGAGAAAATCGAAGATGTCTTGCACCGTCGGCGTGCTGCTGGGCGGGGAGGAGATGCAACTATCGGAGGAGGAATCGAACCAGCCGGCCAGGAATGCGAAGACATCGCCCACGGTGATCAAGTCGTTGTGGTCAAAGTCGGCGTGGCAGCAGGGAATGGTGGATGAGGGTGCGGCGTTGCACGCGGTGTTGATTGCGGCGAAGCGATGGTTGGGCCCGGCGCACAGGGACTGCACCCGGACAGCGCAGGCCGCGCCCATGCAGCAGGCACCGATCGGCTGCGGGCAGGGATTGGGCACGCACGCGCCGCCTGATGTCCAAGTGTCTTGGCACTCGGATTGGAAGTTTGCAGCGCAGGCACCATTTGCGGCACAGCACGATCCGGAGGGCTGGGGGCACGGGTTGGGGATGCACGCGCCGAACACTCTCCACAGACCCGAGCAGGCGCTCTGCAGCGTGGATTGGCAACCACCATTGGCGGCGCAGCACGCGCCAGCCGGAAGCGAACAGGGGCTGGGTTGACAGCTTGTGTCCACAGTCCAGGTCAACGGGTTGAAGCAAAACACCTGCGGCGTCAGAGCACAGAGACCGCTGGGAGAGCAACACGCCCCCAGGGGCGGCGGACAGAAACTGGGCGAGCAGGTCCCGCCGGTGGTAAAGCTCCACTGGCACGCGGCCTGCGTAGAGATCGTGCAGAGCCCGTTGGGGGCGCAGCAAGAGCCGGGAGCGGGCGGCGCGATGCCGGAGTCGATCCACGCGGCCGAGGCGGCGATCGTCTGGGCTTGGAGCGCGGTGGTTGGCCCGAGGATGGACATGTCGTGACCGCCGCCGGGGATGAGCGTGAGCTGCACGGATGCGCTCGCCTGTGTCATGGCCCCATAGAGCCGAACGCTATTCAAGAATGGAACGAGCCCGTCATTGGTGCCATGGATGAGGACGGTTGGCGGTGAGTTCGCGTTGATATATGAGATTGCGGAGGCCTGATTCCAGGTCTGTGTCCAAGCGGGATTGGAGAATGGAACTCCGATGTAGTTGATGACGGTCTGCGGAATGCCGTAATAGGCGTTCCACACCAGGTCGTAGCGCCCCATCACCCCGATCGCGCCATCAATGGTGTAGCCACGATGGGGGGGAGCCGGGAGACGGCTGAAGTTCGGCGAGCCCGCGGCCATGGCGGCGGTCATCGCGATGGTGGAACCAGCGGAGACGCCGCTCAGGATCACCGAGTTGGGCAGGTTGATCAGTTCGCCCTCGGTGCGGACCCAGTGAACGACATTCAGGATGTCCGAGATCGGCTGCGGGTACGACGCGGTGTTGGTCACGAGCGTGTAGTCGGGGCTGATCACGGTATAACCGAGATCTGCCAGCGCGAGCGCAAGCCCGTCAAAGTCGGAGCGCGAACCGGCGTTGTAGCTGCCACCGTGGACGATGATGATGGTGGTGGCGATCGGCGGGGTGCCCTGTTCGGGCTGATACAGGTTAAGCAGCAACTGATCGTTGGGTGCACCGGGGGAGCTGAAGGGAATGTCGCGGATGGCATCGGCGGCAAGCACCGGAGGGGTGATAGCCGCCGCAAGCGCGAGCGCGGAGAGAAGAAAGGTATGTCGCCGCAACTGATTCATGGTTCGAATCAAACGACGGGAAAACTGCACCCTACACCCCGCGCGGGACAGGCGTGCTGCTCAGCAGATGGGGTACGAACACAGCATACATGCGGATTGGGATCTGTGCCGTGGAAATCCCGAGCGAGGGAAAAAAGAGTGTGGGTACTGGCCGCTATAGTGCGGCCCGGGCATCGCTCGGACAAACCGCATCAAAGTATCCGGAATCGTCGCCGCGGCGATGGAATCAAGGAGTCGAACGGTGTCTCAGCAGAAGTTTGATCTGGTCGTGATTGGTGGCGGACCGGCGGGGTATGTGGGCGCG
>JBKJOD010000332.1:0-5063 GCA_046593245.1 Phycisphaerales bacterium | reverse complement strand
GGCGCGAGCTTCTGGACGACGCGCTCGTCAAGACCCTCGTAGTGGCCGGCGATGAGGAGGATGCGGGGCTTGGTGGCGAGATCTTCGACGAGTGATTGCGTGAGGGGAATGCCCTGCGGCGTGAGCAGCACGCGGGTGGCCGGGCGCGGATCGCGGGATTCGACGGCGTGGACGGCGTCCCAGACGGGTTGGCACATCATGACCATGCCGGGGCCGCCGCCGAAGGGGCGGTCATCGGTTTTCTGGTGCTTATCCGTGGCGAACTCGCGGATGTTGGTGGCGTGCCACTCGACGATTCCGGCGGCGCGGGCGCGGGAGGGGATGGAGGAGTTGAGTGCCCCCCCCACCACGCCGGGGGTGGTGGCGAAGAGCTCGGGGAAGGTGGTGAGGATGTCGAAGCGGAGGCGGGACATGTGTGATGGTTAGCCGCGCGGACTGTCGAGCATGCTCTTGAGGCGATCAGCAAGGGGTGGCGAGAGCGTTGCCAGCCAAGAGGCATCAATGAGTCCGACATCAATCATGTCGCGAATATGAGTGCGATCCTTGTCGCGATTTGCGGTGAGCTTGACACGAACGAGTGCTTCTAGAGAAAGCACGCGGAATTCCGGGGTCTCCTCCGATTCGCAAACATCGGGATTTGCGCTCGGCTCGTCAGGCCAGATCATTTCGTTGGCAAACAGGATGTGGACGCCTTCTCGTGGTCGTCCTTGCGGGCCATCAAGAAAAACATCGAGTCCTGTCGTGTTCCAGTGAATAAATCCGGTTGACTCAAGTGCGGCTTTTGCCGCGGGGAAATCTGAGCGGCGGATGAGGATGTCCACGTCCGGGGTATTGCGAATGGCACCAGGATCAATGCGGGAGACCCAAGAGGCAACCGCATTGCCCCCGGCGATCGCGTATTCCACCTTCGCGCTGCGCAGCGCGGCGGTAGCTTTCTGCAGTCTGCGACGAACGTTCTCCACCGCGGCCACCATCCGATCGAGTGATGCAATCCCCCACGGAATCTGAAGCGGGTCTTTCGTCGTGGAATGCGGATCACTCACGGGAGATCATATTCCGAGTGTTCTGGCAGAGCGATTGCATCAGATCGGCGAGCAAAAAAGACAATCGCGGGCTCGAAGGAGCCCGCGACTGGTGGGAAAACTTGTGAGAATCGAGAAGCGGGATCAGTTCTTCTTCTCTTCTTTCTTCGGCGGATTCTGGGGGTGCGCGGCCTTGCGGGCGTCGTTGGTCTTGACGGCTTCGATGCGGGCGGCGAGCTTGTCGGCCCATTCCTTGCCCTCAACCACGTTGGCCTTGATGAGCAGGTGCAGGACGGTGTCGCTGGGCTGAGCGCCGGTGGCGAGCCAGTGCTTGATGCGATCGACGTTCAGTTCGACCTGCTTGGCCTTGTCCTTCGCCTGGGGGTTGTACCAGCCGAGGTTCTCGAGTACCTGGCCGTCGCGCTTGACACGCTTCTCGATGGCGTTGATGCGGAAGTAGTTGACGTGCCGGCGGCCGCCGCGCTGCAATCGGATACGAACCATAAAACTGACTTCCTTTCGAGAAGTGTGCTCACACCGGCGCAGGCCGGTGAGAACGGTGATCTTCCGGGAGGCATGAATCCCCCGATCCCCCTGCCGGAAGGGGTGGAGCGTAGGGGTGCGGGATGCGGACGGCCAGTTCATGCGGGTAGTTGCGGCGCAGTATGGGTGTTTGGGTACTGGAAGGCAGTCGGGTCGGCTTCGATACGACCGTGGGAAAGGAGCACTGATCGCTTGCGATTGCTCTGAGGTGTGATTCAGCAACCTGGGAAACAAAGGTGAGTTCTCGCGTGACCGGCTCTGGCGGATGTCGCTTGCACTTGCGGCGGCGGGACTTATTTGGAGCAGAGCCCATGCGAACCTCGAATCTATCGGTCGGAATGCGTCGTGGCGGCGGTGTGCGAAATGGCGTGGCGCTTGCCGCGCTGGCGGTGGTGCTGGCGGCAGGGCAGCCGCAGGCGATGGGGACGGTGGTTGCGTGGAACAACGCG
The DNA here is from genome assembly GCA_046593245.1 of Phycisphaerales bacterium. Lineage (GTDB taxonomy): Bacteria > Planctomycetota > Phycisphaerae > Phycisphaerales > UBA1924 > UBA4658. The sequence goes on along the minus strand of JBKJOD010000332.1, from coordinate 3,049 downwards.
CTGGGCGGGACGGCGTCTGTGAGCACCAACTGGTCGCCGAATCAGGTTCCGGTGGCCGCGGATGACGCGACGTTTTCGCTGGTGGCGAGCTATGCGGTGACGTTCAACTCGCTGGTGCAGACGACGCGGACGCAGACGTATGGCGCGACGAGCGGCACCGTCACGCTGACGTGCTCGAGCCCGCACACTGTGACCAACGGGATCACCATCGGCGATGTGAACGGCGACAACGCGACCATGACGCTGACGACCGGGACGCTGACGAGCAACGCGGGTGTGGTGGTTGGGAACGCGATCGGGAGCATCGGGCGATTGAACGTGAACGACGATGATGCGGATCTGATTCTGGCGACCAGCGCGGGTGATCTGACCATCGGAAACAACGGCGCGGGAACACTGAGCATCACCGGAGGCGGGCTGGTGGATGTGGCGGATCGGTTCTCCGCGGGTTCCAACTCGACTTCGATATCCACAGTGACGGTCTCCGGATTCACGATCGCGCCGGTGTCGGCATCGACGCTGCTGTGCCGCGGAACGTCGGTAGCGGCCGCGATCGGTGCGGGCGGAGACGCTACGTTCAACATCTCGACCGGGGCGCTGGCGCACTTCTTCGGCTCACTCAACATCGCGCAAGGTTCGGCCTCGACCTCAACGGCGACGGTCGGGGGCGTGGGCCTGCTCGATGCCCGGCTTCAGGTCGATGGCAACCTGAACATCGCGGGCAACCAGGGCGCCGGAGCGGCGGCGGGCAACGGCACGCTGACGATCAACGCCGACGGCGATGTGACCGTGGCGGGCGCGACGAATGTCGGCAACGACCCCGACGGGGGTACGGGGTTGCTCAATGTGAACAACGGTGCGACGCTGACCACCCACGACCTGATCGTGAACGACACGCGCGGAACGCTGAACCTCGCGGGGGGTGGGATCATCTTCGTTGTCGGAGGAACACTCGATCCGCGCGGAACGACGCTCACGATCGACGGCGGCGGGTTGAACTCGGTGATTCGCCTCATACAGGGCGCTACGAGCACGCTCGTCGGCAGTGTGGCGACCCCCGCGCTCACCGTAGGAAACACAGGACAAGGCCAGCTCCAAGTCATCGATGCCGGGAGCACCCTCACATGTACGGGCAGCGTCTCGATCGGCGAGGTGCTTGGGAGCGACGGCGTTTTGGTTGTGGACGCTGGCGCGGCCGCGAGTCTGAGCGGCACGGTATCGGTTGCAAACCGCGGCACCGGACTCGTCAACGTAGTGAACGGGAGTTCCCTGACGACGGAAAACCTGTTCATCGGGCGGATCGGAGGCGCCAGCGGAACGCTGGATGTGCAAAATCCCGGAACGACATGGACGGCCAACGGAGTCGTCGGCGTCGGCGGCGACACCGTCGCGGGCGGAACTGGCGTGCTCAACGTGCTGAACGCGGCACACGGGCATGTGACCTCCAACCTCACGGTCTGGAACGCGGCCAGTACGCTCAATGTTGACAACGCCACGCTCGATGTCGATGGCACGCTCGATGCCAGAGGCCCAACCACCCTGACCGCGGGAACCATCAACACGGCGCTTTTCACGATGGGCGGCACGTCCCTGACGGGCAGCGGAACCGTGAACGGGAGGTTTCTGACCACGAGTGGGTCGTCGGTGATCACCGCCACCGGAAATCTCACCCTCGGCGATGCCGCGGACGCCAACGGTTTCTCGAACATCGGCACACTCAATGTCGGGGCCAACACCGTCACACTCCGCGACGCAAACGGTTCGGTCACGGGCAACGCGACCATCGCGGGAGGTCACCTTGCGGCTTCCACAAGTTTGCTCGTTCCGGTGGGGAGGGTTCTCAGCGGCTTCGGCACGATCGACTCGCCGGTGCTTAACTTCGGCACTCTGACTGCCACCGGCGCGGGCCTGACCCTCAACGGTCTCGTCACCGGCGTCGGCCAGGGAATTGGCGGCACGCTGGTCTTCTTCGGCTCCACCGGCGGCTTCACCGGTTCGGGCACGATCAGCGCCAAGGTCGCCTCCGCCCCCGGCTCGGTCATAGAGACCACCGGCACCACCAGCCTGGGCGATGGCAGCACTGGCGGCATCAGCATCGCCGGTGAACTGCACGTCAACGGCAACGTTGTCACACTCGACGACAGTGCTACGGCCCTTCTGGCTTCGCTCGTCACCATCAACAGCGGGCGCATAGAAGCCCCCGGCACGCTCCAACTCACCGCAACCGGGCATCTCCGCGGCGACGGCCTCATCGTCGGCTCGGTGGTAAACCTGGGCATGGTCGAGCCCATCGTCGGAAGCAACTCGCCGGCCCTGGTCACCGTTCAGGGCAGCTACACCGGCACGGCCGCTGGTTCCAAGTTTCTCGCCCAACTCGTCAACGCCTCCAGCGCCGACCATATGGCGATCTCCGGCACGGCCACCATTGGCGGCTCGCTCACTGTGGGGCTCCGACCGGGCTTCATTCCCACCGCCGCCGCCACCTACACCATCCTCTCGGCCAACGGCGGTGTCACCGGCCAGTTCGTCACCACCACCCTCCCGCCGCATGCTCGCGTTCGTTACAACCCCACCACCGTCCAGATCGTGTTCTGCCCCGCCGACTTCAATAACTCTGGAACCGTCACCGTTCAGGACATCTTCGACTTCCTCGCCGCGTGGTTTGCGGGCAATCCGAGCGCGAACTTCAACGGCATCGGCGCGATCAACGTGCAGGACATCTTTGACTTTCTGTCAGCGTGGTTCGCGGGATGTTGAGCATTCGGAGCCGCGCGGCGAATTCCGCTGGTGTGGACCAGCGCGCGGCGGACGTCGCCGGTTGTCCACCGAGGGCTTACGCCCTTCGGCTCTGATTGGCCGGGGATGCCAGTAAGTTTGAGGACAATCGGACGCGGGGAGGGCGTTTGCTGGTTGCGGGCTTGGAATCTGGTACGTTAGAGCGGTTTCAATCAATTCGTAGCGTGAGGCCGCAGTGGCAGAAGAAGGCGGCTGCGTCGCCGGGCGTGACGGCGTCGAGCACGCCCTGCATCGAGCTCCAGAGCGTGGCGAC
>JBKJOD010000136.1:0-16112 GCA_046593245.1 Phycisphaerales bacterium | reverse complement strand
CACTTCCGTCGGCGGCGTTGCCGGCGCGGCCGGATCCGTCTGCCCCTCCGGCTCCTGCTGCGGCACCACCATCGGCGGCAACGCCGGCACATGCACGATCGCCACGCAGGCCGCCTGTTTCTCCACCGGAACCTTCTGGACAGCCGGCGGTTCTTGCACGCCCAACGCCTGCCCGCAGCCCGGGGCTTGCTGTGCCGCGGACCTGAGCTGCACCACCACGCTCAGCACCCAGTGCGCCGCGACCAGCGTCTTCATTGTTGCCGGTGTCTGCTCGCCGACTCCTTGCGTCGCTTCGGGCACCTGCTGCGTCGCCGCCACCTGCTCGATTACCTTCCAGGCCAACTGCACCGGCACCTGGACATCCGGCGGAAGCTGCACCCCAAGCCCCTGCGCTCCCAGCGGCCTTTGCTGCCGCGGCTCGACCTGCAACGCCGCCGTGTCGCAGGTCAACTGCTCCGCCACCGCGCCCGCTGGTGCGTTCTTCGCGTCCGGTGCCGGCTGCAACATCGCAAACGTCTCCAACGCGCCTTGTTGCTACGCGGACTTCAACAAGGTCGGCGGCATCACCGTTCAGGACATCTTCGACTTCCTCGCCGCGTGGTTCGCTGGAAGCCCCTACGCCAACACCGGTGGAAACGGCATATCCGCACCCCTGACCGTCCAGAACATCTTCGACTTCCTGGGCAACTGGTTCGCCGGCGGCTGCTGAACCGCCAGCCAACGCGCCTCCAATCCTGCTTGCTATTTCAAGAATGCCTTCCCATCGGAAGGCATTCTTTTTTTCGGGTCAGGGCGATGTGCCCAACAACCAACGCCGCGCCACCATCTCACCCAAGTCCGCCAGAAACGGCTCGGCAACCGTCGCGTATTCGTAGGTGTCGTCGTTGAGAATTTCGTCTGCGTTGGTGTAGAGAGCCGCTGTTACAAACACCGACCGCCCGTTGGCCGGATTCATCAGATACGAGTTCTCGATGGTGAACCCGTACGCCTGTCCGATCTTCCCGGTGATCTCTACGCGCTCGCCAGGCACGGCACTGGGAAGAACACGCCGCACCCCTGGCAACAGAAACTTGCAGAAGTCATCGGGATATTCCGCCGCCGGATATACCGGGTTGCGCGACTCGCGCGGATACTCGGTCATCGCCCGCAGCAGCCAATCCCGATGTTTGTCGCTGAGAGACAAACCAGGCGTTCCCAGTTCGATATCCGGACGCGCAACCTTAACGAGCAGATCCTGCAAATCAACAAGCGTGATTCCATTCCGCCCCGTGAAATCCATCGGTTCGCCGATCAGTTCGTCGCCCCGCTTGAACCCATTGCCCACGAGCAATCCTTGTCGCCCCGCGTTGGTGTATGTCCCCGTTCCCGCGCGCGCCGGAATGATTATGCACTGACCGTCGGGCGAGCTTAGTCGCACCTCCGCCGTCACCCGCTGATCGGCGATCCGCCGCGTCTCGGAGAGCCGGTGATTGATGACCACAGACGCGAGCCCCAACTCGTGCATTCGCGTGTTCAGCTCATCGTGGCCGACCAGGTCATACAACCTGTTAAATGCACTGTTGTCCGACACAAGGGCGAGCTTCCTGATCTCATGGCCGACAGTGATACACCCGGTGCACAGATTACTCGCGTCATGCTCCTGTACCACATCGCCAGAGCCCAATGGCTCGATCGCCATCCGCCAGTCGATGATGCCTGAGCACTTGTGCCGCAGCTCCAGATCTTGAATGACCTGCAGCGCGGCGACCGCCGCACACAACTTGATGGCGCTCGCTGGGTACACATACTCGGCGTCTACCCGATACCGATATCGCACCAAGCGAGCTTGACCACCCGATGCGGACACCACCTCGGACACCAGCACCTGAAGGCGATGGCGCTCCGGCCTCTTTAAGACCTGTGCCACTTCGTCGGAACTGGGTCGCATCAGTGTCGGGAGTTCCATATCAACATCTCTTGCAGCACACCCACCCAAGAATAAATGTGCGGTGAAGGAGAGAACGACCGCAGACAACAGACTTGCTCGCATGACTTCACCACCGAGGTTGAGAGAATAAATGGCCTTGCTCAATCGTACGATTCCTGATACACAGCGGACGATCTGCTGCCTCTGTCACTCACGACTCGGTTTGGCCGCAGCGTGAGTCTTACCGAATCGCCGCGCTGTCTGGGGGACTATTACCTTTTTCCTGCACATGCGGGCGACGACAGCTTGCGGTCGGATGGTCACCGATGCAATGGGGCACACATGCACCGCATGCCCTAAAACGCTAGGCATTGTCCAAACCTCGTGACATCAAGCGAGATCCCACCTCGCACCTCTCCTTGACAACCGAGCTTTGGATGCAAGCGTCAATGATACTGAGAGGAACGCATTACCTTCAACGGCATTCCTACCATTCACCCGCGTGCGAAAACGGGGAGCAGCGGATGGCAAGCACGGATCTCCTCATCTCGACGACGGACGGGCTGTACTGCCCAGACGGCGGCTTTCACATCGATCCATGGCGGCCCGTCGAGCGCGCGGTCATTACGCACGCTCACTCGGATCACGCCACCCCAGGATGTGGCTCATACCTCTGCTCCGCACGCGGCGTTCGGGTGTTGCAGGAACGCATGGGAGCTGAGGCACGTATCACCGGCATTCCCTTTGGCGAAAAGCAAACACTTGGTGGTGTCAGTGTGTCGCTGCATCCGGCCGGGCACATCCTTGGATCTGCGCAGATACGCGTTGAGCGGGCCTCCACAGATCCAACGCGACGAGGAGAAACGTGGGTTTTCAGCGGCGACTACAAACTCGAACCGGACAGAACCTGCGACCGCTTCGAGCCCGTTGAATGCGACGTCTTCATCACCGAGAGCACCTTCGGTCTCCCGATCTATCACTGGGCAAGTGAAGTTGAAGAGTTTGCTCGCATAAATCAATGGTGGCAAGCCAATACCACCGAATCTCGCACGAGCATGCTCTTCGCGTATTCGCTCGGCAAAGCACAGCGGCTGCTCGCGGGCGTTGATCCCGCCATCGGACCCATCGCCGTACATGGGGCGGTGAATCGGTTTAATCTGGCGTATCGGGCTGCTGGCGTTGCCCTCCCCGATGCGCCGCACGCAGCCGGCGATTCTGTTTCGGCGGTATTAGGCAAAGGTCTTGTCATTGCGCCACCCTCAGCACTGGGAACACCGTGGGTGCGCAAGTTCGCCCGCGCGGAAGGGGGCATTTCGGCGGGCTTCGCCTCCGGATGGATGCAGGTGCGTGGCACGCGACGCCGCCGCGCGGTGGATCGAGGATTCGTCCTTTCTGACCATGCAGACTGGAATGGGCTTCTGAGCGCCATTCGCGCGACTGGCGCATCTCGCATCGGCGTCACGCACGGTTACGTGCAGCCACTTGTGCGCTGGCTTGGTGAATCAGGGATGGATGCTTTCCCAGTTCCAACCAGATACACAGGTGAGCGCGGGGAGGATCAGGCCGACACCGAATCGGTACCGCCCGCACATGGTGCGGACTCCCTGGATGGAGCGGGTCATCCATGAAGCGTTTTACCGCACTCTTCTCTGCGCTGGACCGAACGAATAGCACCTCCGCCAAGGTCGCCTCGATCGAGCAGTACTTTCGGGAAGCACCCGCCGAGGACGCTGCGTGGGGACTCTTCTTCCTTTCCGGCCAGCGGCTACGCGGCGTGGTGAAAACGGGAATCATGCGTGCCGCCACGCTGCGAGCCGCAGGAGTTTCGGAATGGATGCTGAGCGAGTGCTATGAGGCCGTGGGCGATCTCTCCGAAACCATCGCCTTGTTGCTGCCGCAGCCACTCTCCGACCTTGATGAACCGCTTCATCTCGTCGTCAAAAGACGCATACAGCCCCTTGTCCGCGCGGATGCCGCGGGCGCACGAGACATGCTCACTGAGGCGTGGTCGCTCATGAGCCGAGACGAGCGATTCGTGTTCAACAAGCTTGTTCGCGGCAACTTTCGCCTCGGAGTACAGAGGGCGCTGGTCGTCCGAGGGCTTTCCTCGGCACTCGGGATCGACACTGCATCACTGACCCATCGACTTGCGGGAGGATTCGATCCAACGAGAGCTGCGTTTCTGGCTTTAGGCGATCCCGGGACGGAGTTCACCGCTTCCCGTCCCTTCCCATTCTGTCTCGCACACCAGCTGGATCGTGATCCCACGGACCTCGGTGACATTCGCGAGTGGCAGATCGAGAATAAGTGGGACGGCATTCGCGCACAGATCGTGCGCCGCGATGCAGGCACGAGCAATGTCGTTCTTTGGTCGCGCGGCGAGGAAGTGATCACGCATCAGTTTCCGGAAATCGCGGCCGCTGCGCACGCCCTTCCAACGGGCACGGTCCTTGATGGCGAAGTGCTCGCTTGGCGATTCGATCCGTCGACGTCTCTTGGTGGCCGACCACTCAGCTTCAATGCGCTGCAGTCTCGGCTCAACCGCAAGAATGTTCAGCCCACACTCTTTGACACCGAAGGAGTCGTGTTTGCTGCGTTTGACCTGCTTGAACAGGAGGGACGAGACCTTCGATCAACTCCGCTCGCCGCACGCCGCTCGGCCTTGGAAGCCCTCGTCTCACATCTTCGGCCATGTGCACCCCACCTGTTCGTTTCTCCCTTATTCACCTGCAACACATGGGCAGAAGCCAGAGTTGCTCGGGTGGCCGCCAGAGAGGAGTTCAACGCCGAAGGGCTCATGCTCAAGCATCTGGGAAGTCACTATCACGTCTCGCGGATCGCGGGCGGAACCGCGTCATCCGTTGCCGCAGACAGTGGCGCGAAAGCCGGCTGGTGGAAGTGGAAGCTTGATCCCTACAAGGTTGATGCGGTCTTAATCTATGCCCAGCAAGGCAGTGGCAAGCGCGCCGGGCTTTTTACAGACTTCACCTTTGGCATTTGGAATCCCGATTCTTCCGGCCAGCTTATTGCCTTCGCCAAGGCCTACTCGGGTCTGGACAACGAGGAGATTCAACGCGTGGACTCATTCATCAGACGCAACACGCTCGACCGCAAAGGTCCCGTCAGCATGGTTCGCCCGGAACTTGTCTTCGAGATTGCCTTCGAATCCATCCGCGAGTCGTCCCGCCACAAGTCAGGCATCGCAGTTCGCTTTCCGCGCATCGCTCGATGGCGTACCGACAAGACAGCCAAAGACGCTGACACGATGCAGGTCGTGCGTGCGCTGCTTTCCCAAGTCAAGACACGCGATATCGGATTCACTTCCACCCCAACGTCACGGCACGCTTCGGACTCATGATCTCCCGCTTGGACTTCCTCCCCGACCGGAAGGTTTGTTGCCCCTGGCTGCTTCCGCCACCATCGACTTATCGTTTATGCGGTACATTGTCTATGCAACTCTGAATGGGAACCCAACTGGATCCTCAATCTACTCAACGCGTCTTTGTCACAGGTGCCACCGGGTTCATCGGAGGCCGCCTGACTCGCGGGCTTCTCGAAAGGAACCACACGGTTTACTGTCTGGTGCGCAACTCCGCGTGCGCATCCAGACTTCGCGCCCTCGGAGCTCGCGTTGTCTTAGGTGATGTGACAGACCCCAACCACCTTCAACAGGCGCTTGAAGAATCTCGCCCGGCCATCGTCTTTCACTTGGCCGGATTGGTTCGAGCGCAATGCTCCGCCGAGTTCATGGCCGTCAACGCGGTCGGCGTCGGGAACATTGCTGCGGCTTGCTCGCGATGTACCCCGCCGCCAGTGCTGGTCATAGCGTCGTCGCTCGCGGCGGCAGGCCCATCCGATGTTGATGTTCCACGCACGGAGAATGACACCCCGGAGCCAGTCTCCAACTACGGACGAAGCAAGCTCGCTGGCGAACACGCCGCCGCTAGATATGCCGATGTTGTACCAATCACTGTTGTTCGCCCACCCGTAGTGTTCGGTCCGGCTGATCAAGCAGTGTTGGAGATATTCCGAACAATCTCGCGGTGGAGAGTTCATGTCGTTCCGGGCTGGCGAAAACGCGGCGCCTCCGGAATGCGTCTCTCGCTGATACACGTTGATGACTTGGTCGAGGCGCTCCTCCTTGCGGCCCATCGAGGAGAGCGGATGAGCAGTCTAACTTCGAACGAGTCTGGTCAAGGCGTCTATTTCATCGCCGACGATGAACAGCCGACTTACGCAGAGCTCGGCCGAGCCATCGCCACGGCGCTCGAGCGGAATCCCCCCACTATCGTGCGCGTGCCCAGCCCCTTGCTCAGACTCATCGGGATTGGCTCCGACGTAGTGGCTCGGCTTCAGCGTCGGCTGAGCTGGATCAGCCGCGACAAAGTTGCCGAAGCCCTCGCTGGCTCGTGGACATGCTCGGCGGCGAAAGCCCGCACACAGCTGGGCTGGTCCCCCGGAGCGTCCCTGGCCAATCGCCTTCGCGATACCGTCCGATGGTATCGCCAGACTGACTGGTTGTGAGACTTCGGCGTGAACGATGATCAGCCCATACGATCCTGCTATCAAAAAGCCCTGTTCATCCGCCAGAGTTGAACTCGCCGCCTCCATGGATGCAGCGACCATCGCACGTCTCGAGACTCTTGCGTACCGGTGCGGCCAATCCTACGACTCCTACTTGGTCATGGATCTCGACCGCGCCTGTTTCTGGTCTAGTGATGACCGCGCCGTGCTCGGCTTCGTCATGCATGGTACGTATGCGGTAGTGATTGGTGGCCTGATCGGCCCTGATGATGCCAGAGAAGCGTTGCTGACGGAGTTCATGAAGCACTGCCGCAGCGGCGGACGCCGATGGACCGCCTGCTTCGGTCTGGTCCCCGAGCGCGACGTGTCGATGTTCGACAAGCACGGGTTCCAGTCCACGAAGATCGGAGAGGACGCCCTCATTGATCTTCGCGACTGCTCATGGAAAGGCAAGGCCTACGAGTGGGTGCGCCGGCAAACCAATTTTTGCCAGCGTCAAGGCCTTGTCTGTCAGGAACTTGGCCACTCGGCATTACCAGAAGAACAGTCGCGTGCCCGTACGGTCGAGCTCACGACCATTTCCGACCAGTTTCTTGACAGCACGCCTCATGGCCGCACCATGCGGTACTTCGTCGGACAGTTCAACCCCGACCGCCTGTACCGCCGGCGGATCTTTGCGGCGATCGCAGAGGGGGGTGCGGGGCGTGCCGAGGGATTCGTAGTCTGCACACCATATCGCAGCGGATCGGCGTGGGGAATCGAGATGTATCGCTCACGACCTGATGCCGTCCGCGGCACGATTCCATTCCTGATGCACGCAACCATGAAACTGCTCAAGTGCGAGGGTGTCGACGAGGTTTCTCTCTGCCTCATGCCCGCCGCAGGTTGCCGGCTGCGACGCGTGACGCCGCTCCCATCAAACCGGGACAGTTGGTTTATTCACGCATACATTCAGCTCACGCACCGATATCTCAACTTTATCCTGGATACGCCGGGTATTTACCACTTCAAGACTCGATTCCGACCCCGGTGCGAGAGCATCTACTGCAGCGTGTGGCCAAAGGCTTCGGTACGCCCACTGCACGCAATGCTCAGCACATGGGGCACGTTGCACTTCAGCCCGTGGCGAGCAATGGGCCGGCTGCTCAGACGTGGTCGCACCTTGCGCCAGCGCTCGACACTGGTGGAGTCGTGATTGTCTGATCATAGATACGATACACTTTGCTGCGTTTGGTTCCCAGACGCTCCAGAGTGCCGCGTGAACTGGCGTTGCTTTCCAGCACCCACGAAAACTCCCAGCTCTTCAGATTCCACGGTTTTGAGGCGGCTACGAGGTGGTCCAGTAGAACAATCGCAAGGCCCGATTGCTGGTAACCGGGTGCCATCGTAACAGCCATGCCGCGCGCAACGCTGATCCGTTTTCGGCCCCACATCACCTTCAATAAGCCAAAGGGAAAGAGACGGCCGTTGATGGTTCGGATGATCTGGTTGTAATCAAGCAGCGCGAGCACAGCGCCGATCGCCTTGCCGTCAACCATTGCGAATGCAGCGAACTCCGGGGCTATGACGTGGCGCAGATCCGCGGCAATCTGCTTCACTTCGCCGGGCTGGATGGGCGTAAAGCCCCACGTGCCATCGAGCGAGCTGTTGTAGAGATCCAGGTAGGTCTTGATCTCGTCGTCGAACCGCGAAGGGTCGAATGGCCTCACCGTCAGGCCTCGCCCGTCGAGCGCTGACATCACGGCTGGCTTGTACCGATTAACGAGTTTCGCGAGCAGTTCAACATCCATCTCATAGGCGTACAAGTCCTGCGACTTGGCGAACCCGGCCGCTTCAATCAGCGCGGCGTAGTACGCCGGGTTATAGGTCATCAGGAACACCGGTGAGGTGGTGTGTCCTTCGACTAACAGACCGCAGGTGTAGTTCAGCGATGGATTCACCGGCCCGCGCCATGCAGACATGCCGCGCCGCGCGAGCCATTCACGCCCCGAATCAAAGAGTGCTGTCGCAACTGAAACATCGTTCACGCACTCAAAGAACCCGAAGAATCCTCGTTTTTCGTGGTATGTGCGGTTGTGTATGTGATTGACGAAGACCGCAATGCGGCCGACCACTCGCTTGCCCCGTTCCGCAATGAGTGTCACCATCTCGGCGTGCTCGAAGAACGGGTGTTGCCTTCCTCGCCAGTCCGGCCAGCCAAGCAGATGTCGCTCCGCAGAAAGGATCGGTGGAACCCAGCTCGGATCGCTCGAGTAGATTGTCCACGGTAGCTGTTGGAACCGCCGCCGATCCCGCGGCGAGACTGCCGCACGAACATTCACGGGATCGGTCATGAGGGTACCTCATTTTGGATGACCCGCCGACAGACGTTGGCAATATTCGCCGCCGCTGCGTTGTTCTGAACGGGCATCAATCGGCGTAACTCATCCATCGGAAAGTCTGAGTGCGTCTCTTTGCCAAGGGCCAAGCCGACGAACACAGTTGACGAATATCGTGTGATCAGCACGTCGCAGTTGGCGATCATCTCCTCTGCGCTTCCACTGGCAAATGCAAGGGCTCCGGGTGCGTGCTTATTCACCTCAGCCGTTGCCCTGGCCATGTTTTCGCTGGGGTGGAACTTGAAAATCATCGGGCGTCCTCTGGCAATCTCCACGGCGCGCAGGATGAAAGCTTTGCGATCTTCGCCGCGGAGGATCTCCCGCAGAGGTGAGGTGCAGACCAGCACATATCCGCGATGGGGGAACGTGTTGTCGCGATATCGCTCGCAGTTGTCAAAGTTGGGTATGCCCGTGACAACGATCTTCTCCGCCCTCGCGCCCTTGCGCACGAAGAGATCCCGATATCCCTCGCTTGCAACGCAAAACGTCTGGTAAGCGTCGCTCAGACCTGTGGCGGCTGTACCGGCAAGCCAGCGGGGCAACCAGCGATGGCGCTGAACCAGGCGGAAGTTCCGGTCTTCGGGATCGGTAATCCCCTCCTGGACCAGCACCACCAAGTTGCTGCGAATGTTGCGCTGCACGAAGACATCGGAGCAGGTGACAACCAAATCATACGGGCCGCGCCGTCCCTTGTAGTCGATTGCCAGTTTCTCGTCGCGCAGGTATTGCAGGCATCGCCGGGAGATCCTGTTTCCCATGATTGTGAACTCCAACCGTCGCATTCGCCGCAGGAGTTCGAGAGCGCCATCGGAGTAGTACGGCGTGAATGCCTGCTTGAACTCGCTCAAGTTGCGAGCGATCTGGTGCATCTGGGTCGTCTGGTTCATCGAGCCGCAGATGAAGAGGATGCGTTTGACCACGCCTACGCCTCCTCGCTTGCCCATCGGGTCTTGATCGTACCCAGAATGAACACCACCGAGGCAAAGGCCGCAACAATACCAACACTATGAAGCACGGCCCGGGAGTCGGCAAAGATCATGGCCGCTCGCAGGGCTTCATTCACATAGTACAGTGGCAGGAACTTGGCGAAGACCTGAAGGAAGTGCGGCATCATTTCAACAGGAAAGAATGTGCCCGAGAGAAACATCATCGGGAAGAGAAAAGCGTTGGCCACTGCCGAAGCACTCTCCGCTTCCGGTGCCAGTGGCGTGAGCATCATCCCGATACCGACAAACGCAATAACTTCCACCACGATGATGACCGGGAGCCAGCCATCGATGTGCAGCCGCACGTCGTAGACGAAATAGCTCACAAGAAGCACGAGCACCGTAGAGATTACCGACAGACACATCTGGTAGAGAATGCTTGCGGCGAGCCAATCAGTTCGCGTGATCGGCGTGGTGGCAAGCTTTCTGAGAATTCCTTTTTGGCGCAACTCCGCGTTCATGTTCAGCGCGTTGGAGAGAGATGACGTCATGATCGCCATGGCAATAATGCCGGGAACGAAGAACTCGATGAAGCGATATGTGCCGGGGAGGATCGACTCGCGGACAAGCGTGATAAAGCCCGGAGTGCCCGTGTACCGCTGGTTCACAGCGGCCATGACTGATCGGAGAAGCAGGATGCGATTGTCCACGGAAGTCGAACTGGGGTCATAGATGTAGGTGACCGGCGCGGACGTCTGACTCGCTTGCTTCACAACTCGAAGGTCGTGAAGTCCCTGAAACTCCTTTGGGATCACCAGCATCAGCGTAACCCTGTGCTCGCGGGCGTACACCTTCGGATCCACTTCTGGTGGAACCGAAATAACCTTGAATGCGTGATCCGTTCCGAGGGCGTCGATCAGTTGTCCCGATGCCACGCTCCGGCTGTTGTCCTGTACCGGAAGGTCAAAGTTCAACTGCTCTGGCTTCGTGAATATCGCGCCAAAGACCAGCACGAGAATGATTGGGAACGCAAAGGTGAAGAACATCGCCGACCGTTCGCGATACAAACACCTGAGCCGAACGGCAAGCGTTGCAGCGATAATCCGATGATTCATGGGGCACCTCTGGCATCGTGAACACTGTCGGAGAAGTGCTCTCCCGTGATCCTGAGGAATACCTCCTCCAGATTCGGCTTGCGAACATCCAGCCCGGTGGGCACTGGCAATCCAGCCCTCTGAACTTCTTCGAGGATGGCGCGGACATCGTCGGCGGTTTTGATCGCCACGCACAAAGACCCATCGGTTCTGGGCACGGAGCGATAGCCCATCTGTTCAACGACCGCGCGAGCCGCCGCAGTCGGGGATTGAATCGTCAGCCGAAGCCGGTCCCCGTGGGCCTCTGTGAGTCGATCTGGCGAGTCGATCGCCACAATTCGACCCTTGGAGATGATCGCCACCGTATCGGCAAGAAGCTCCGCCTCTTCCATGTAGTGGGTGGTGAGAAAGATCGTTTTCCCACGTTGCTTCAAACCTCTCAGCACCTCCCAGACCTCGCGCCGAGCGTGAGGGTCCAGCCCGGTCGTGGGCTCGTCCAGGAACACAATCTCCGGATCGTTCACAAGCGCGGCGGCGATCCCGACGCGTTGCTTGAGACCTCCCGAGAGCGTTTTGAACTGGGCATCGGCCTTGGATGCAAGATCAGTGAGGTCCATCAGCGAGTGGATATCAACGTGGGCACCGTTGCCAAAGAGACGGGAGTAGTAACGCAACGTCTCGCTCACGGTGAGTCGGTCGAACGAAGCGAAACTCTGAGGGAGCACTCCGATCCGCCTAACGATGTCGGCCTTGCGCGTGGCGACATCCATTCCCAGCACGCTCACCTTGCCAGAGGTCGGCCTGCGAATCGTCTCGATGATCTCAACCGTAGTCGTCTTGCCCGCGCTGTTGGGGCCCAGAAAGGCGAATACCTCCCCGGTCCTCACGGCAAAAGAGACCTCTCTCACCGCGGCGAGCTTGCCATAGCTTTTGCTCAGATGGTCTACGACGATGGCATGGGAAGTGGTGGTGATCATGGTTCGCAGTATTGTTCTACAACCGTGCGAGTCCCTCTCCAACTGCATCGACCGCTGCCACGATGTTCGCCTCCGTGTGATTGGTTGTGATGAAGAACCGCAGGCGCGTAGCGTGTTCGGGCACGGCGGGGTGCAGGATTGGCTGCACATTGATCCCGCGCTCAAAGAGAAACCGGGAGAGCAGCAGGCACTTGATCGAGTTACCGACGATGATGGGGATGACCGGGGTGCCCGCGGACCGCCCTACGTTGAGTCCTCGTGCTCGCGCAAGCGACACAAAGAGCTCGGACAACTCGCGAAGGCGTGAAACGCGCTTCGGTTCATGCTCCAGAAGCTCAAGCGCGGCGAGGGCCGCCGCCGCGTTGGCTGGAGATAGTCCGACGCTGTATACGAACCCTGGCGCGGTGTATTTGAGGTATTCAATCAGGGCGACAGACCCGGCGATATAACCGCCGCAACTGGCGAGAGACTTCGAGAGCGTGCCCATCCAGAGATCAACACTGTGCCGAGGAACTCCCGCATGCTCGCCGATACCGCGCCCAGTCCGGCCCAGCGTTCCCAGCGAGTGTGCCTCATCAACCAGGAGCATCGCACGGTGCCGTTGCTTCACTTCGACAAATCGAGCCAAGTCGGGGAAGTCGCCGTCCATGCTGTAGACACCCTCGATAGCGATGAGCACGCGCCGAAAACCGCCCCGAATACCCGTTAGCAGCGTGTCAAGGGCTTGCCAATCGTTGTGGGCAAAGCCGCGACAGGTCGCTCCTGAGAGCTTTGCCCCCTGCAAAATCGAGTTGTGCGCGAGCGAGTCGTGAACAACCAGATCCCCCGGCCCCAGCAGATGACCGATCGTCGTCACGTTGGTTGCATGCCCGGAGACAAACACGAGCGAGGCGGGCGTGCCAAGAAACGCCGCGAGTGCGCGCTCGAACTCCCCATGCACCTGCTTTTCGCCGGACACCAAACGGCTTGCGCTCGCCCCAGTGCCATAGCGATCGATCGCGGCTTTGGTTGCCGCAATGACCCTCGGTTCATGTGCCATCCCCAAATAGTCATAGGCGGAGAAGTTGATCAACTCACGGCCGTTGATCCGAGCGAGTCCGCCAGTGCTCGGAGTACTGGAGTCTCCACCTTGATCGACTCGGAAATACGGATTGGTCTCAGCGACAGCCAGCAGCATCCGCTCAAGTCGCTTGAGCTCGAGGTATTCGGGAAAGAGTCCGATGTCGTAATGTTCTGCCGGCGTTTCTCTGGCCGGAGCGTCGATCTGCGGGCGATCGATGAGATGCCTCTGCACGGAGGCGGCAAGATCACCGAGGGTGACTGCCTGGGCATAGACCGCGTCCGGCAGGTGGCTGCCAAAGCTCTTGTCCAAGGCGGCAACGAGCTCCACCCGCTGCAGAGAATCCAGACTCAGCGCGGAGATCGGTGTCTCAGGCGATACGTCTCCCAGACTCGTTCCTGAGATCGCAAGGGCGTGCTGGCAGACTGCGGCGAGCGCCGCCGAGTGCGCGGCTCGGCATTTTAGCTCAGTTGGTGCGATATGCGATCGCATTGGATACTCTGCCAACAGTTTGATCTGATTATTGAGAAATGCAACTCGACAGGCGCTTCGCTGGACTTTACCGCTGGATGTTCTGGCGATCGTGCCCCGGCGGACCAAAACCACTGCATCCAGTGCCACACCATGCTCTTCTAGAACTGCGGCGCGAATGCTTTTCAGCACTGCGGCGAGGTCGTCGCTTGTGCCCCCACCCTCCCCCGTGCGCTCGACCTCCTGCACAAGCACAAGACGCTGCGTGCCCTCCCGCTCGACTGAGAAGGACGCACCCATTCCATTTTCTAAGAAGGGATGGCAGTCGCGTGCTGTGGCTTCAATGTCTTGTGGGTGATGGTTGACGCCTCGCACGATGATGAGGTCGTCCATTCTGCCAGTGATGTAGAGCTGGCGTTCGTAAAGAAAGCCAAGGTCTCCGGTGCGAAGAAACGGACCTTGCTGTGTGCCACCGAGCCGCGCCGCGAACCTTGCTCTAGTGGATTCCGGGTCATGCCAATAGCCCCCGCCGACAGACTCGCTAGCGACCCAAACTTCTCCGACGCGGCCCGGCCCAACGGGTACGAGAGTCTCCGTGTCCACGATTTGGATCTGAACGTCGCCCACTGGCTTACCGCAGCCCACAATCTTGTGGGCATCGTGGCCACCGCCCGAGTCAACGCGGACTGCTTCCACTTGGCCTTGAGTCAACCTTTCTCGGCGAAAGGCCGAGATGGTGGCTCCGCCACCCGCGCGAGGTCCACTGACCATCAATGTTGCTTCGGCCAGCCCATAGCACGGGTAGAACGCCTTGGGATTGAAGCCGCATGGTCCAAACGCATCTGCGAATCTTGCGAGCGTCGAGGGCTGGACGGTCTCCGCCCCTATGAAGGCCACAGACCAGGACGAGAGATCCAGCGTGGCCCTCTGCTCATCAGTCACTTTGCGGGAACAAAGGTCGAACGCGAAGTTGGGCCCGCCAGAGATGCTGGCCCGAGACGTGCTGATCTCTTGCAGCCAGAGATACGGATCTCGTAGAAATGTCGCCGGAGACATGACGGTGCTCGGCACGCCACACAACACGGGCACAAGCACACCACCTATCAGACCCATGTCGTGATACGCCGGGAGCCAGAACACGCTCGAAGAGGCATCGTTGACCTCGAACGCCGCGCTAATCGCCCGGGTGTTTGCGACCAGGTTGGCATGGCTGAGCATCACACCCTTGGGCTGGCTGGTAGAGCCCGATGTGTACTGTATTGTCGCGATGGAATCGGAGTGGGGATCGTGCTCAATCCAGCTCTCCGCGCAAGTATCGGGTATGTCGTCGGTCGCGATCCACGACACGCCCGGGTCAAACCCCACCATAGCCCGCAGTTGAGCAATCGATTCGCTGGTGCCAAGAGCCGTTCTCGCTCGGGCGTCGACGCACAGCGCATGAAAGCGGCTCAACGTCCGGAACCGCGGCTGAAAAGTTGGAACGGCAATCGAACCCGCGTACAACACGCCAAAATACGCCGCGATAAAATCCAGACCCGCTGGATATGAAAGCATCACGCATTGGCCCGCGGGCGCGACATCTTGCAACCGAGCAGCAATCGCGCGAGCGCGTTTGTCGAGTTCGCCGTATGTCAATGTCGCAAGCACGGAACGGCCATCGATCCGATGGGCAAACGCGACACTATTCGGCCGCAGCGCGGCGTGCTCACGGAGACGCTTTACCAAACTCTCAGGAGGAAATGGCGCGCAAACACGCGCGCTGGTTTGACCCTGCAGGGTTGTCACACGCTCCTCCAACCGCAAGCCGCAGGGTCGCCCGGTCCCTCCGCCGCCCCACTCCGCGCATTTGCGCATTTCATCGCATCAAGGGCAGCATCGGTCTGTATCGCTGCATTCGCGCCGCGGTCGGCGATACTGCGGTCACGGACCCGTTGAGAGCTCTGCGGATCATTCCGCACCGTTTCTCTCCGCCGAGTTCTTCATGCTATCGCCGAGCTTGCCAACATCTTTCCCGAAGCCCTTGGTCGTGTTGCACGCGGGCAGACAGAATGCGAGCGCGAGGAATGCGAGGATGGCGAGGACATTGATGAGACGCTTCATGGTGATGGCTCCTGGGACGAAGGACTGGCTTTCGGCCTGATGATAGGTAGGGGAACGCTCGCCTGCAACGGAGAGTTCCGCACGGGTATGACCGTTCGCGACCTCTACCCCCGCCCCCGCCTGGCCATACCAACGCACCGCTCTGCTCCTATGGCAAAACACGGCATGCGTCGCGCAGCTTTTTTAGATTGATGCCTCAGCGTGCGTTCTTGCCACGAAAGCTCATCGCACCCAGCAGCAGCCCGAGAACACTCAAGCCGATGCCTCCGACGATGTACCAAGTTGTCGAGTCCGTAAATCTGCCCGTGAAGGTGTTGCTCAGGCGATCCGCCACCGAATGCGAGGAGTTCAGACCGATGATGAGGAGTGCCACTCCTACCACGAGTAAAACGACACCGATGATGCGATTGGGATTCAAGAGTATCTCCTTGATTCTTGGTTTTGGATCACGAAGGACGCACGTTCAGAAACTCTGCGGTGGCACACCTAGCAGAAAAAGTACTACACGAATCACAAGCGCCAAGCACAGGCCGCCGGTCGGCCCAGAACCCCCTTGCGGCTACGGTGCCCAAACAGGCAATCCACCGACGGGCAGGATAACAACGATAGACTGCGGAAACAGACCTATCGAATTCCCTCTAAACCCCGGGGGTCCGAAGGCAACGATCTTCCCGAG
>JBKJOD010000111.1:0-8779 GCA_046593245.1 Phycisphaerales bacterium | reverse complement strand
CCGCCGGAGATCACATCGTTGCCTGCGCCGCCAGCGACGCGGTCAGCGGCGGAACCAGCAAGGACGGTGTCATTTCCAGGGCCGGAGTCGATGGTGGCGGCGAGGGAGGAGGTGCGGGCATCGATGCGGTCATCGCCCGCGACGCCGGACATGGCTTGGCCGGGGCGTGAGTCGCCGTAGATGACGAGCATGGCACCGGGAGTTGCGGGAGCGGAGATATTGAAGGTGTCCGCGCCGCCGTTGCCAGCCAACAGCGTGATGGCGAGTGGCAATACGCCGGAAACGGTGAGGGTTTCCTGACCGGAGCCGAATCGGGCATCAACCACTTCCAGGCGACGCATGCTGATGCCGCCGGGAATGGTCTGGCCGTCCTGCACCAGATCACCGGCCATGCCGAGGCCGGAGAGCGTGATGACGCTGATGACATTCGCGCCATCGGGCCAGGTGCGTGGGCCCATTGCGCCGGTGAGATTGGCGGTATCGTCGGTGGAGACGATGTCCACGGTGTCCACATCGCCGGGAAGTTCGTGGTCGGACATGCCGCCCGCGCCGGGCGGGAGCGCGCCGTCGGTCTCGGTCGGAAGAATAACCGCTGTAGACAGCCCGAACGCGCCGGGCTGTCCGGGGCCACCATCCAGCAGCACGGGGCCGTTGACGCCGGAGAGGGAACGCGGCGTGTCTTTTCCGCCGGGGACAACCTCACCCACGTAGAGATGGTCGCTGCCCGCGCCGCCGTAGACGATGGTGCGGAGGTTGGCGGGTGTGGAGCGGACGAAGACCTCGTCGTTGCCGTCGCCCGCGTTGATCTCGAGAATCTCGATGGTGGTGTAGGAGATATTCAGACCGGGGCCGGAGATGTTGTCCGAATCGACGATGTACTGATCGCCGCGGAAGGTGCCCAGCACGCGGACGGTGTCGATGCCGTCGCCGCCTTCGATGGTGATGGGGGCGTTGGCGACGAACTCCACGGCGTCGTTGCCGGAGCCGCCAGCGACGGTGGTGTTGCCTTGAGTGGTGCCGCCGCCGCCGACTTGTTCAAAGGCGCGGACGGAGAAGGTGTCATTGCCGTTCTCGCCGCGAAGGGTGATGGCGCTGGTGGTGTGGAAGACGATGAAGCTGTCCTCGCCCTCGCCGCCGAGCGCGGTGAGGTTGGAACTGGGGCCGCTGGAGAGGCGGGCCTCAACTGTGCCGCCCGAGGGCGTGCCAAGAAGGATTCGCACGGTGGGGATCTCATCACCCACGGCCACAGCCGGGAAGACGCGATCGGTGCCGAAGATCTGGCCGAACTGGAAGACGTCGCGGCCATCGCCACCTTCAAGGGTGGTCTGGATGGAAGTGGCATCCACGAAGAAGCGGTCGTCGCCGCCGAGGGCGCGGATGGTCAGGCCACCTTCGAGAGCGGTGTTGTAGTTGACGCGATCGAAGGTGTTGAGCGAAGAGTTGCCATCCGAATCGGCGAGTGCGGCGATGAAGTTGCCGCGAACGAGCATGTTGTCCGTACGAGTGGCGACATCAGAGCCGAAGACACGCAGAATGTCCGGGCCGTCTCCAACCGCACCCGAGTCCAGCACATCAATGAGCGCGCCGGCGGTGCCGAAGATAGTGACCACGTAGCGATCACCGCCGCCGAGGCCGTCGAGGGTGATATGACCGGAGAACAACTGAGACACGGGCCGGGCCGCGTTGCCGGGAACGGAGACCGTGCTGGAAACATCGCCGACCACAAAGGTGTTGGCGCCAGCGCCGCCGGTGAGGCGGGCGATGCGGAAGAGACTGTTGAGATTCTCGACTTCATCGGCGATGGAGAACTGATCGGCGAAGCCATCCACGGAGGCCGCGGCGATGGTGCCGACGATGAACGAGTTGTCCGAGATGAACAGGTCGCGGTTGCGCAACTCAACGAAGGTGTTGGTGCCGCCAGCGTCGGCATACGTCTCTGTGCCGGTGCCGCCGGTGACGGTGTCGTCGCCGAGGCCGGAGTCGATGGCGTCGTTGCCGGCGCCACCGTCGATGGTGTCGTTGCCGGCACCGGCGAAGATGGTGTCATCGCCGCCGCGGGCGCGAAGGATGTCGTTGCCGTTGCCGGTGCCGTCGGTGTTGTCACCGTAGATGGTGTCGGCGAACTCGGAGCCGTCGATGGTGTCGGCACCTGCGCCGCCGATGAGCGTGAAGATCGCGGTTTGCGAGCTGACGCCGATGGCGTTGATCGTGTCGTCGCCGGCAAGGGCGTCAATGCGGACGTTGTCGCCGCTGGCTTGCGCCGCGTTGAGGATGAGCAGGGTGTAGACGTTCGTCACCACCGAACCGACCAGCACCGTCCGCGAGCCGGACACGAGCCGCTCGGTGTTGTTGGAGTCGCCATCAAGATCACCGGTGTCGGCGGGGGTGGAGAGCGTGAAGGTATCCGCAACGCTGCGGCCGGAAATGGTCACTCGATCGGCGTCGGTGTCATTGGAGTAGTCAGGTGCCATGCCGGTGCCGCCGTCTGAGGTGGTGACGGGGTGCGAGCCGGACTGGTAGCGGCTGATGTCCAGATAAATCGCGAGCCCGTTGGCATCAAAGTCGTCCACCTGCAGATCGTCGGCCCCGCGGCCGAGGTTGACGCGCATGGACTCGAAGCCGCTGGTAACGGAGACGTACTCGGTCACAACGTTTGAGGCGTTGAGCTTGGAGAGTCGGACCTGCTCGGTGCCGACCTTGCTCAAGCGGACGCGGTCATTGAGATCTGTGAACGCGGCGATGAAGAGGTCGGTGCCGGTGCCACCGGTGACAGTAACGGCCGCGCCGTTGCCGGACATCCATGTGATGACATCGTTTCCGGCTCCGCCGTCGATGCTGCTGCCAGCCGCGCCGGCGGCGGTGATGCGATCGTTGTCGTCGCCGCCGAGGATGGTGACCACGCCTGTGGACTGATAGGTGATCTTGTCGTTGCCTGCGCCGCCATCAATGTTGATCGGCACCAGAACGCCGGGACGAACGATGACCGAATCGATGCCGTTGCCCATCAGCGCCTGGATGGAGGTAACGTTGGCGCGGGTCTGTGTCTGGCCGAAGGCGGTGATCTTGAGGTTCTGGCGGCCGTTCACTGCGTCATACGGGCCATCGGGCTCGATGATGAAGTCCTCGTCGATGGCGGAGTTGCTGAGGTTTCGATAGCCGGCGCGAGTGCCGGCGTTGATGTACAGAACGCCACCGGACCATGCGGTGGCCTCGTCGTAAATGCCGACGGGACCGTCGCTGGCAGTGCGGGCGGTGTAGTTCTGCGGCCCGGCAAGGTTTATGACGACGGGTCGTTGCACCACGCCCGCGCCGGCCGGAAGCTTGAAGAAGCCGAGTGAGAAGGTGTGACAGATGCCGATGACGCACGGCCTGATGGTGACCTCGCCCGTGTTGCCGTCGTAGGCAAAGGAAACTGAGACGGCGTCGAAGTTGTAGGTGATGCTGCCCAGATCGATGGTGCCGAGGAGACCCAGGTCGATCTCGCCCAGATCCACATCCACGGAGATGCCAAGCGCCGCACCGCCGCCGAAGTTGAGAATCTTCACGCCGCTGCTGTTGCGCAGATAGTTGGCATAGGCGTACGCGCGCCCGTTGACGTTGAACTCGTTGGGGCCGACCTGGACGCGGATGCTGGCGTCCACATCGAACTCGCCCGTGTCGTAGAAGACGGCGGTGCGGCCCGAGAGGTTGCCGTTGAGCATGCGAGCGTTACCGATACGGGCTTCCGCGCCACCGAGGAAGGAGATGCCCGCGGCGGCGGTGAGGGAACCCGAGATCCTCCAGTGGCGCTTCACGCCGGGATTCCAAGTGGGATGCGCCGCGAACTCGGTGTCGTTGAGAGTTTCAAAGTCGAGTGTGCCAGCGACGGTGACGAGGTTCAGGAAGTTCAGCGAAGCGCCGAGGTGGATGTTGACGTATGGCGTACTGGCGTCGATCCGCGCGGGCACAAGCTGGTCGCCCGCCGGAGCGGTGGTGACGGTGGTATCAATGTCGCGGGTGCTGAGCTTGAGGCGGCCATCACCGGTGATGGTGAAGACGTGCAGGAAATCCACACCAATGTGGATCGAGACATTCAGCACCAGGCCGGGGTGGTTGGTCTCCACGCCGTTGACCATGATGGACTTGTACATCTCGGCGCTGATGCTCACGTCGACCTGCGCGATGTAGAGATCGAGCGAGACGTTGCCGGAGATCGCGAGCTTCTGGGCGTTGTTGATGAACGTGAAATCGCCGTGGAGCTTGAAGATGCCGCCAACCGTGAGGTCCGCATTGAAGACAACGCTGATAGAGTCTGGGTCAAGCGTGATGGCTCCGAACGGCTTGGGCACGCCGAACGTGTTGATGCGCAGACTGCCGGAACCGGAGAGATTGAGCACGGGACCGATGTTCGCCTGGGCGGACATCTCCAGCAGGCCCGCCATGTTGACGGACGTGATGATCGGGATCGGCCCTGACGTGTTGAAGGTCGTCGCGATCAGGACACCCGCGTCGATCCGGATGCCAACAAGCTCACCGAGCTTGACGCTGCCGTGGAGCTCGAACATGAACTGGGTGGCGAGCGTTGCGGTGTTCACCTGAAGGGCGAGCCGCGCGGAACCCTCGATGTCGAAGAACGGCGTGCTGCTGCCGGGAGTGGTTACAAGGATGTGGCCGAAGCCCTGGATGACCAGATATGCGCCGACGGTCGGATCGGTGGTGCCGGGAATGTTGTTGGGATCGAAGCTGATGAGCGGCGCACGGGCGGGAACGACGATCGTCGCGTCGCCGGTGTCCGTCCAGATCAGCCGCCCGGCGAGCGACGCCGGGAGCGAGCGGCCCAGACGGAGGGCAACATCGCGCGGCATCGTGTATGTCACATCCGACTGCGTGCTGTTGATATAGAGCTGCAGCGCGGCGCCGATGCTGAAATACTTGACCTGCGAGCCGGTGTTCTGCATGCCCAGTTCCAGCCGCGCGGCGACGTGGCCATCGGGCATGATCTTGAGCAGGCCGATGACATCCGCCGTGAGACCGATGGCGACCGCCCCGGGGATCGGCACCGGCATCGTGCCCACGATGAAGATGGAGACGCCGTCATCCTGCCCGGCCTCTATGCCAAACGCCCCGGTAATCGTCGGGTGGAAGAACGCACCGGCGACGGGAGGATCAAACGCCAGAGTGGCGTCGGCAAAGATCGCGAACGAGCGACGCTTGATGAGGACCATCTCGGCGCTCGGGCCCTGACCGAGCGTGACGGTTTGGTCCGTGTCGGAGGTGTTCAGCTTGATCTTTGCGTTCAGCGTGCCCCTGATCCCGGCGAGGGAGAGGGGTGTGATGTTGCTGGTATCTGCCGCGAAGTCCGCCGCGCCGTACAGGTTGCTGGGGAGCAAAACATCGAGCGAGCCGATGTGGACGGTGGTGAAGTCCATGACGAACGAGCCGCGGGCGTGGGCGATGTCTGCGGCAGTGATGAGGCCTTCGGCGGAGAGGCGCAGATCGAAGTTGAACGTGAGTCTGCTGTTGGCAAAGGCAAGATCGATGAACCCGACATCGGTGCCGCCCATGGTGGAGGGCTTGCCGAGATAGATTTTCTGATTGCTCAGAGCGCGGGGGAGGGTGCCGGTATTGGGTGTGACCAGACCTGCGGCATTGAAGACCGCAAGCCCGTCGGTGCGAGAGCCCTCGAGCCGGATGCCGAAAGCGTTGCCGTTGGCCGCGGTGGGCAGGGTGAACGTGACGATGCCTTGTGCCGAGAAGAACGGCACCGCGGGGGCGGGCGTCTGGGCGGCGATGTCGGCCGCGTTGGGAGTCTTGACAAGGTCGGTGAGAAAGAAAATCTTGACGTTGGTGGGCAGATTCTCAAAGCTGATGTACGCCTTGGCATCCACTTTCAGAGTCGGCGCGGCCTCCGGGCCGACACTGAGCGAGCCGATGAGCACGAAGCGCACGCTGGTGAGCCAGCGATTCTGGGCCTGTGCAAGCGTTTCGGTGGGGCCTTGAGCGCCGATGTCAAAGATCACAATGGCGTCGGCGTCCAGACGCCAGACATTGCGCCCGCCGGTGGAGCTGAGCGAGAAACCCGCGTCGATGCGCAGCAGCGAGGCGTTGCTGGCCATGCTCATGGGCTCATCGCCACCCTCGACGATGAGCACCTGCGTCGCGCCGGTGGATGTGCCGTTAATGGTGAGCGTGTAGGTGATTGAGCCGTCGGTGATGGTCCACGGTCCGCCCGCGACCCCCTCGATGGTGGCTCCGGTGCCGATCGCCTCGCGCCGGGCCGCGAACGCGCTGACAACGGACGCGGGAAGCATGACGGGCGCGCCGCCCGCGGGCAGGTCCGCGATCGCGGCACCGTCGATGCTGAAGTCGATCTTGGTAGCGGTGAACTTGCCGCTGATGTCCTTTTCGATGATGTATTCGCTGCCGGATTTGAGCAGCCACTTTTGGCCGGGCACGAGACGGACGATCGAGCCGACGTTCGGGGCATTGGTGATGTTGATGCCCGCGTCGAGGAACTGCGTGCGCAGACCGAGCGGCAGATACAGACCGGGGTCCACCTGGTTGTCCAGCGTGGTGGACCAGTTCTCGGCAACAGGCACATCCGCGGCTTCAACCTCAAAGACCTGGGTTTCCACGCCGTTGGCCTGATTGATGACCAGCTTGCGGAGCGAGGCCTCCCACTGCGCATCGGTCAGCTTGTCCGGAGGGTTGAAGATCGGGGCGCGCAGACTGACCGGATCATCGATGTTCGGGAGCTGCGTCGCGTTGAAGGTCACGCCGCCACGGAAGCCGGTAAGCGAGAGGCCGGTGGTGCCCAGCGGAATATCCACATCCGCACGCGCATACGCCTGCAGGAAGCCGCGCTCCGAGAAGCCGAGCATGAGCTTGACGCCCCAACCGTTCTTGAGCGTGACATCGGCGCGACCGCCGAAGTACAGGATGGAATGGTCCACCATGCTGTAGTCGGTCGTCACGATCGGCGCATTTGACGCATCAAACTGCACCAGCCCGACGATGATCAGACCGTCAAACTGCACGCCGCCCAGCGTGCCATGCAACGAGCCGGTGATGCTCTGGAAACCGACGATCGGGAACTCTCCCGCGGCCACCTTGGTGGAATCGATCGCCAGCCCGCGCACATCGATCGCCGCCGTCAGCGGGCCGACGGTGAAGCCCAGACTGGCGTCGATGGTGAGCATGAACTCCGAGGGATACGCATTGAAGTCGGCCCATTCCATCGCAACCGCGGCCGAGAAGCCGACGGAACTGGAGCCCGTCGCACCCGCGGGAATCGCCTTGCCGGCACCCGAACCGCCGGAACGGGAGAACAGTCCGGCGATGTTGCTGACATCCAGCGCGAACGCGACGGCGAACCCGGTGCGGGGAACAAAGGTGCCGTTCCCCATGATGTCGAAGTTGGCCGCGGAACCCGTGAACGAGAGCGAGCTGCCGCTGTCGTGGAAGAACGAATCGCCGAGCGTGAGCGATGCGCTGATGGAGTCCACGCCCAGCAGCACTTCGTTCGCGCCAGCGGGCAGGGTCAGGTGGATGCCGGTGCCGGTGATGGCGACAAAGCTGCCGACGTTGCCGGTGATGGTAGCCGCAAGCACATCGAACTTGCTGGGAACGTTGTTCGTGAATGCGAGGGTGACGACCAGCCCGGTCGCGCTCGCCTTGAACCCGCTGGTTGGCGTGCCGAACTTCACTTCCTCCAGACCAAAGCCCACAGAACCCGGCGCGGAGCTGGTGACCACGCCCGCCGCGTCGATCGACAGCGAGAAATCGGTGATGGTGAGCGAGGGGTTCTTGATCTGCAGGAGGGGACCGACGCGGATGAAGCCGGCATCCGGGTTCATGGTGTCCGCATCACCATCGGAGGCGACGGCGATGGTCAGTTCACCGAAGCTGAAGCCGTTGCCACGGATTTCCAGCGCGTGATTGGTCGATGTGCGTGTAGCGGTCCCCTTCAGGTGCAGCTTGGGGATGCTGACTTCCAGAGCATCCACCGAAAACAGCGTTTGCGTGCGATCGCCATCGGCGTTGTACGAGACTGTGATCGCTTCGGCATGGGCCTTGACGACATTGGGAATATCCAGATCGAACGAGCCGGCCGTGATGGTGAACCCGCCGGAGCCCGCCGTTGCGGCATTGCCGGTCGCATCCGTGATGGTCGAGGGAATCACGTGCGATACGCGGGCCGCGTATGTGCCCGCGAAGTCCGTCAATCCGCCCGTGGTCGGCGGCTTGGCCTCCGCCTTGATCTTGGTCATCGGGTCCGCGGGATTGGTCTGCGGATTCTCGGTGCCCGGATCGGTGCTGGTGCTTGTCTGGCTGCGCTTGAACTTGAACTCCAGCGAGTTGATCCGCAGACCAACATCCGCCGAGAGCGTCTGATTCACGAACGTCACGTTGTTCAGGATCGGTGCCACGCCGTTGAAGGTCAGCGGGCCGACGCCGAAGTTCCGATCCGCAGGCGTGAGAATGCTGTCCAATCCGCCGAAGGAATATCCGGCGATGGTGAACTGCGTTGTAGATGTCAATCCGGGCGTCGTGCCCGCGGCCCGATCATGCACCACAAAGCTCGGACGCACCGTGGGTAGTGTCGGACTGACGCCAAACACGCTGATGAGCGAGAAACCTCCCGCCGTCTGAAATGTCACGCGCCCCTTGTCCGGCGCGGCGGTTCCGTCAGCAATCTGAATCGTCACTTCGCTCGGAGTGTTCAGCCCGAATGTCAGAAGTCCCTTGATTTCCAGCCCTGGCGCATCGATACGGCCTATCGCCGATGCGCTGCTGGTCG
>JBKJOD010000028.1:0-10022 GCA_046593245.1 Phycisphaerales bacterium | reverse complement strand
CGAAGGGCGAACCAGGAAGAGCTGCTGCCCATACTGCACGGCTTGACCGCTGGTCACGAGCACGCGCTCGATGGTCCCGCTGGTCTCTGCCTTGATCTCGCTGAAGACCTTCATGGCCTCGATCAGGCAGACGGTGGAATCCGGACCGATGCCCGCGCCGCTGCCGACATACGCCGGGGACTCGGGATTCGGGGCGAGATACACCGTGCCCACCATCGGGCTAACGATGGGGATCAAACCCTGCGTGTCCTTCACCTCGACCTCGGCCTTCGGATCATCAGAGTCTGAAGACGCGGGCGCGGCCGAGATCGGCGCGGAGGTCGGGGCGTGGTGGACGATCGGTGCGCCCAGGACGGGCGAGCCGCCGCGTTTGATGGTGACGGTCTCCTGCTGGTCCTGAAGGTCCAACTCGGAGAGTTCGTTCTCAACCATCAGACGCACGAGTTCTTTGAGCTTGCGGATGTCAATCATGGGCGGGTTCCAGAAGTGACGGAGTGAGCAAGTGACGAAGTGACGGAGTGTCCGCCATTCGCCTCTCGTTTTTCACTTCGTCACTGAGTCACGACTTCACTCCATCACTTTCTGCTTAGAGCGTCCCCCACTCCATCGTCTTCTTCATCGAACACAGATTCACGGCACCCTTCTCCGTGATCGCATAGTCATCTTCGATTCGTACGCCGCCCTCGCCCGGGAGGTAGATTCCCGGCTCGATGGTCACCACCATGCCAACCTCCAGCTTCACCCCCGCGAGCATGTTGGTCAGGCGTGGCTCTTCGTGCCCGTTCAGCCCAAGCCCATGCCCGAGGCCGTGGCCGAAGAACTCGGCGTATCCGGCCTTGGCGATGTGCTTGCGGGCGATCGCATCAATCTCAGTGGTCATTATGCCCGGCGCGAGCGCGGCCGCGGACATCAACTGTGCTTCCAGCACCACCTTAAAGATCTCCGCGATCTTCGCGGGCCACTTGCCCATGCTGAACGTCCGCGTCATGTCCGAGTGATAGCCCTTGTACACCGCGCCCCAGTCGATCAGCAGCGGCTTTCCGGCAGTGATCTTGCGATTCTGCGGCCGGTAGTGCGGCAGACTGCTGACCGCGCCCGCCGCCACGATGCTCTGAAACCCCGGCTCGCTGGACCCGCGCCGCTTCATCTCGGCCTCAATGTCCGCCGCGACATCCGATTCAGTTCGCCCCACCTTGATTGAGGGGATCACCGCGAGCAGCGCGGCTTCCTGGATCTTGGCCGCCTTCTTGATCAGGGCGATCTCCGACTCATCCTTGATGACACGCAGCTTGGGAACGAGGTTGACAGTGTCCGTCAGCCGCTTCGCCCCGCCCTTGCCGAGCTTCCGACCCATCGCAACTTTTTCTGCGATCGTCAGGTGCTCGGCCTGGATTCCCACTTTCCCGCCTTCGCCACCGCCCGGAGGGAGCGTGGAGCCAAGCACCTCCCCCACTGCATCCATCATTGATTTGGATCGGATGAAGACATCCGCGATCGCGTGGACCTCTTCAAGTTCTTCTTTGTAGCGGAAGTCGCTGATGATGATGGGGCGCGAGCGTGCGCCGGGCGCGGGGGCGAGGAGATAGCTGTCACCCCCCAGAAACCCCGTCAGATAGCCCACATCTTTGGGGCTCGTGACCAGCAGGAAGCCGAGATTCAGTTCGGCCACGGTGCGTCCGAGCCGCGCGAGGCGGCTGGCGTATGAAGGTGCGGAGTCGTTGCCGGCGCGATTGGCCGTGGCAGCGGGCTTGGGCATAGGTCGAGATGATACCGACTTGTAGCGAGAATCGCACGCGATGGGAGCAACTCGGCACAGGATCGGTCAGTAGCATCTCGGGACATGGCACCCCAGACAACCGACAACCCCGCACACTCAACGCCCGACGGCCGGTGGGACGTGCGCGGCATGATGGTCGGCCTGCTCGCGGCAATCGTCGGGTCAGTCGGGCTGCCGGTAACTGGGGTTGTCATCCAACTGGTTCAGGGGTGGACGAATGGCACAAAACCGTCGCCGAGCGAGACCCCCTTATTCGTGTGGGCATCCATTTGGAACACCATCTGGGCGACGCTCGGCATAGGGGTATTGGCAACCGCACTTGCGATCCCCGCGGCGTGGACGCTGCGGCGGGCACCGGCGTGGTGGGTCGCGCTGCTCGGCATGCCACTGCTGATGCCGACGTATCTGGCGTATGCGGGATGGGGGCTGATGCGGGGGCCGGGCTCATGGCTCGGGGACTGGCTCGCGCATGGGAGTCCGGCGCGGTCGCTGGTGTTTGATAAGGGATTGGCGGTGGTCGGGCTGGCGCTGTGGGCGTGGCCCGTGGCGTCGTTTGTGGTTGGGGCCGCAGCGCGGCGGATTCCCGTGCATTTGCTGGATGCGCTCGATCTAGAGCCGGGGGCGCGGTGGCGGAAGTGGCGGGTGGTTGGGGGGATGCTGGCGGCATCGATCGGGGCATCGATCGGGCTGATCGCGCTGGTGATGGCGGGGTCGGCGGTGCCGCTGCATCTGGCGCAGGTGGATACGTACGCGATCCACCTCTGGCTGTATCTGAACTCGTCGGCGGATCGGACGGCGATCTGGCCCGTAACGGTGCCGCTGCTGGTGGTGGCGGGCGTTGCGGCATGGGTGATCGTGCTCGCGATGGGGCGCGAGCGGGTGGAGATGCGGGATGAGGGGACCGCGCCGGATCGCCGCGAATCACGACTTGCGAAGTGGCTGGCGATCGCAGTCTGGATGTTGTCTGTGGTCGCGCCGATCGGGCTGTTTTTGAGCAACCTGCACCATATTTCCTCGCTCTGGGGGTTCTGGAACGGGATGGGGCGTGAGGTACTGCTGAGCATGCGAACCTCGGCGATGGTCGGCGCAATGGTCGCGATGATCGGACTGGCGGTGTGGGCGATTCGGGCATGTCAGCATCGCGGCGTGCGATCGCGCGTGGGGCCGGTCGGCGTGGGAGTGCTCATTGCGAGCGCACTGGTGCCAGGGGTGCTGGTGGGCACGGCGACGGTTGCTTTCTGGAACGGGGTGTGGCTGCCGCGGGCGGCGGGGGATTCGATGTGGCCGGTGGTGTTCGCGCACGTGGCCCGGTTCGGGTTCCTCGGCGCGGCGGCGGGGTGGTGGCTGGCGGGATTGGAGACCGCCGACGAGCGCGGGGCGCGGCTGATGCTGGCGGGGAGCGGTCTACGGGGTTGGGCGTTGCTCTGTGTGCGGCCGCAGATCGGGGCGTTGATCGGCGTTGGCTTGGCAGCGATGGCCCTGTCGCTGCACGAGATCGAATCAACCGTCATCGTGCAGCCACCCGGGCCGACGACGCTCGCGCAATACGTGCTGAACCAGTTGCACTACAACCGGAATGAGGAACTGTGCGCCGCGTGCGTGAACATCATGGGCGTAGGGATTCTGCTCGCGGGCGTGGCGGGCTGGTTGATCGGAAGGGTGGACGTTGTGAGACGCTCACTTTCGGGGGCGGGGACGAATCGTGGGGAATCCGCACCGGGCGGTGGAGCGCCCGGTATCTGATATGCTCGTTTGGTTGAAACCGGGCGGGCAGGGTCGGGGGAGGAACCGGCCAGCCGCGGCGGGCGTCGATGGGTGATCGCGGGAGCAAACGACGGGTATGACAGCGGCCACGGGCATGAGCGATGAGCAACACGAAGGGCGTCGCCGTGCGCGGCGGAGTTGTGCTGCGCTCGTGATGACCGCCGCGATCATGTGCATCGGGCTTGCGGCATGTGATGAGCAGCCGACCGATGGCGCGCCGACACCGATCAAGTACACATCGCTCTTCGGCGGGCTGGGCGATACGCCCGGTCGATACGCGTATCCGCGCTGCCTGGACCATGATGATTCCGCGCTCTGGATCATCGACAAGTCGGCGCGGGTGCAGCGCATCGATCCGAAGACCGGCAACTGCCTTGCCCTGTTCCGGATGCCCGAGTGGGATTTAGGAAAGCCGACGGGATTCTGCGTTGCCCCCGGACCGGAGAAGGATGGGACTTGGTGCGATGATTTACTCTACATCGCGGACACGCACTACCACCGAGTGATGGTGTACAAGGCACCCAAGAGCACGCAGCCCGGTGAGCATGGAACACTCGATCCGGTTGCGACGTGGGGGACGTATGGGGACGGGCCGGGGCAGTTTTACTACGTCACTGATGTCGCGGTGCTGCTGAAAGAAGGCAAGAAGGAAGTCGATCGGGTGTATGTGTCCGAGTATGGCGGGAACGATCGCGTGAGCGTGTTTGACGGGAAGCAAGAGTTTCTGTTTGCATTCGGAACGCCTGGAATGGGGGCGGACGCGACGAAGATCGAGTTCAACCGGCCGCAGTCGCTAGTGATCCGGAGCAAGTCGGATGGATCCAAAGAGCTCGTGGTGGTGGATGCCTGCAACCATCGGCTCGGGCGGTTTACGCTTGATGGCAAACTGATCGGGTGGATCGGATCATCCGCGAATCAGGGGCGCAAGCCGGGACAGTTCTACTTTCCGTATGGGGTGGTGATGTTGCCGGATGGCTCGGCGATGGTGAGCGAGTTTGGCGGGGCGCGGCTGCAGCGCATCGACTTGGAGAGCGGCAATTCGCTCGGGTGTTGGGGAGAACCGGGACGGGAACCGGGACAACTGGCCGCGCCTTGGGCGGTGACCGTGTTCAATGACAATGTGTATGCGCTGGATTCGGCAAACAACAGGGTGGTGGGATTCCCAAGACCTCAGTAGAGAGCGGCAGTCGGTAAGAAGCACAAACACTCGTTCGTCAGCATGACCCTTGAGCACATCGTGGCGGACCCAAAGCGGTCCACCACGGCACCCCGTACGAGACATGACCACACTCGCATTCAACCTCGGCCCGATCCAGTTTGACCAACCCATGTGGCTGGTGCTGGTGCCGATCTGCTGGGTGCTGATTGTGTGGATCGGGCGGCAGACGCTCTCAGGAATGGGCACCTTCTCGCGGCGGATGGCGCTGCTGGTGCGTCTGCTCGTCGTCCTACTGGTGGTCGGCGCCATCGCCAAGCCATACTGGCGCAAAGAAGCGAAGGGCGTCAACGTCACCGTCGTCGTGGATGTGAGCGACTCGGTGCACCGGCCGCTGAAGGGGCCAGATGGCAAGATGATGGACGTGCAGACGTACATCGACGCTTATTTGAAGGAGGCCGCGGAGTTCGCCAAACAGGGAGACACGATCTCGCGGCTGACGGTGGCGCGAAAGCCGTATGTGCAGTCCTTACCAGTGCCGCCGAAAGACAAGCCGGAGGCACAGACGCTGGGCGAAACGGACGGATCGAATCTCGCGGCGGGCATCCACATGGCCCTCGCGGTGCCGGGCAAGGACACGGACCAGCAGGCCGCTGCGAAGCGGATTTTCTACATCTCGGATTTCAACGAGACAACCGGGAGCATCCAGGAAGCCGCGGGAGAGGCGAAGACGGCGAAGGTGCCCGTGGATGTGCTGCCGCTGCGGTACAAGTTTGATCAGGAAGTGATCGTGGAGCGCGTGGTCGCACCGTCCACGGCGCGGATGGGGCAGAACATCGTGCTGCGAGTGCTGATCAGCAGCATCAAGCCGGCGAAGGGGCGGCTCTCGCTGCTGATCAACGGCGAGCAGGTGCAACTGGGCGACACCAAGCGCGAGATGGACATGCCTGTGGTGCTGGACCCCGGCGCGAACGTGATCGCGATCCCGCTCGCGCTGCCGGTGGCTGGGCCGCAGGAGTTCAAGGCGGTGTTCACGCCCGACACCGAAGCGGACGACGCCATCGCGCAGAACAACTCGAACATGGCGATCACCTTCGTGCAGAGCGAGGGGCGTGTGCTGCTGATCGCACAGAGCTCCGAAGAGGTCGGCCCGATGATGCGGGCGCTCCAGGAATCCAAGCTGGATGTGCAGTTGCGTCGCCCCGAGGAAGCACCCAAGTCACTCGTGGAATGGGGCGCGTTTGACGTGGTGGTTCTGGCGAACATGCCATCCAGCGAGTTCAGCCAGAGGCAGCAAGAGGACATGCGGGCGTATGTGCATGATCTGGGCGGCGGGCTGGTGATGGTCGGCGGACCGGAATCATTCGGCGCGGGCGGTTGGATCGGCTCTCCCACGGCGGATGCATTGCCCATCAAGCTCGATCCGCCGCAGCAGCGGAAGATGCCGCGCGGCGCGCTGGTGCTGCTGATGCACTCCTGCGAGATGCCGCGGGGCAACTACTGGGGTCAGCAAGTCGGAATGGCGGCGATCAACAATCTGTCGCGGCTGGACCTTGCGGGCATTCTGGAGTTCAGCTTCGGCAAGGGCGACTGGTGGGTGCATCCGCTGAGCGAGGTCGGAAACAAGGCCGCGATCACCCGTGCCGTCAACTCGCTGACCTTCGGCGACATGCCGAGCTTCGACAACCTGCTGAAGATGGCTTACACGGACCTGAACAAGGCCGCGGCGGGCGCCAAGCACATCATCATCATCTCCGACGGTGATCCGCAGCTCATGAACAAAGGGCTACTGGACGACTGCAAGGCGGCCCGCATTTCGATCTCAACGGTGCTGGTGTATCCGCACAATCGCTCCGCGGGGGCCGCGGGCGGAGATTGGCAGCTCATGCGCGAGATCGCGCGAAAAACCAGTGGCCGGTTCTACTCGATCATCGATGAGGGCCAGTTCGCCAAACTGCCGTCCATCTTCATCAAAGAAGCGCAGGTGGTCAAGCGGTCGCTGATCTGGGAAGGAGACGCGTTCGCGCCGACCATCTCCAACGCCGTGAGCGAGCCGATGCGCGGGCTGACCGGAGGCGGCGTACCCACGATCTCCGGATACATCGTCGCTGCGGAGCGCGAGGGTCTGAGCGTCGTCACGCTGCGCGGCAAGGAAAACGACCCGATTCTGGCGCACTGGCAATACGGGCTGGGCAAGAGCGTGGCGTTCACATCCGATGCGTCCGTCAAATGGTCCACGCAGTGGCCGGGGTGGGGCAAGTACAAGGCGTTCTGGGAGCAGCACGTGCGCTGGGCGATGCGCCCAGGTGGGAACGCGGACATGCGCGTGACCACCGAGGATCAGGGCGACCGGACAAACATCATCGTCGAAGCGCTGGACCCCAAGGGAGAGCGGCAGAACTTCGTGCGCTTCGCGGGGCGCGTGGTGGGACCAAACGGAAAATCCGATGAAGTGCAGCTGCGCCAGGTCGGACCGGGGCGCTATGAAGGGTCCATCGAGTCCGCCGCGGCCGGGGCGTATGTCATGAGCTTGGGCTATATCACGCCCGCGGCGGAGGGCATCTCGGAGGCCTCACGCAAGGGCACGATCGTGGCGGCCGTAACTCGCCCGTACGCGGATGAGTTCAAGACGCTCAAGGACAACGCGCCGCTGGGCAAACTGGTCGCGGAACTGACCAACGGGCGCGTCGTGGATGATGACCCGACAAGGGCGAATCTGTGGCTGCGCGATGGTCTGACCATGCCGGTGGATGCACGCCCGATCTGGATGGTGGTGGCGATGATCGCGCTCGGCGCGTTCCTGTTTGATGTGGCGGTGCGCCGGATCCGCATTGATCCGCAGATGATCGCCGGTGCCGTGCGCAAGGGCATGGGCCAGGGCGCGGACAAGGCGAATCAGCAGATTGGTTCACTGAAAGAAGCGCGGCAGCGGGCCCAGCAATCCATCGGCGACCGCAAGCCGGGGGCGACGGGAGAGCCGAAGGTCACGCACGCCAAGCCGGGAGAGAGATCGCCCTCCACCGCGGCGGTGAAGTTTGAAGTGAGCGACGAGGTGCTCAAGAAGTCGCGGACCAATGAGGCCGTTGCCGACCTGAGCGAGCCCGGACCCGGCGGACGTCCGACCACCTCCGGCCTCTCCCAGCAGACCGGCGAACAGCCGACGCGGGAAGAGGGATTGTCTCGATTGAAGAAGGCCCGAGAGCGGGCGCAAGAGAAGTTTGAGGACGACAACGAGAAGAAGAGCTAACCACGAAGACACGAAGACACGGAGAGCCACGGAGAGAGAGAGGAAAGGCCGCAGATGAACACGGTTGAACGCGGATTAGGAATAGGAAAAATGAGCGGCGACTTGGCTTTCAGCCATCTCCGCATTGATTCTTTGGTTCTGATCCTCCCCTCCGAATCCGTGTCCATCCGTGTTCATCCGCGGCAAACTCTCTTCCCGCTCTCCGTGGCTATTCGTATCGCAGAATCAGGAGTTCACCATGGCCGTTGCTGAAATGACCCAGACCCCCGAGGCCGTGAAGGCCAAGTGCGAAGCGTTCCGCGCCACCTATACCAAACTGCGCGCCGAGATCGGGAAGGTCATGGTCGGGCACACCGACGTGATCGACGCGACGCTCGTCGGGCTGTTCGCCGGTGGCAACGTGCTGCTGGAGGGCGTGCCAGGGCTGGGCAAGACGATGCTCGTCCGCACACTCGCCGACACGCTGACGCTGCCATTCAGCCGCATCCAGTTCACACCCGACCTGATGCCCGCGGATGTGATCGGCACGAACATCGTGATGGAAGACCCGGACACCGGCCGACGCAAGTTCGAGTTCCAACGCGGCCCGATCTTCGCACAGATCGTGCTCGCCGACGAGATCAACCGGGCCACGCCCAAGACGCAGTCCGCATTGCTCGAAGCGATGCAGGAGCGCAGCGTCACCGTCGCGGGACACACGTACAAACTCGACAAACCCTTCTTCGTGCTGGCGACGCAGAACCCGATCGAGCAGGAAGGCACCTATCCGCTCCCCGAAGCCCAGATGGACCGCTTCATCTTCAAGGTGACCGTCGGCTATTCCAAGCTCGATGAGCTGATGACCATCATGGACCGCACCACCGGCACCCACATGCCGACGGTGAACAAGATTCTGGACGGCCAAGGGATTCTGGATGCACAGCACCTGATCCGCGATTGCATTGTCGCGCCGCACGTGAAGGAATACGCCGCGCGGCTGGTGCTGGCGACGCACCCGCAGGGCGAGTACGCCCCGAACATCACCAACCAGTACGTCCGCTGCGGCGCATCGCCCCGTGCCGCGCAGGCCCTGCTACTGGGCGGCAAGGTGCGAGCCGTGACGGATGGTCGGTATCACGTTTCGTACAAGGACATCCAGGATGTCGCCCTGCTGGGGCTGCGGCACCGCGTGATCCTGAACTTCGAGGCGGAGGCGGATCGGATCACGGGGGATGATGTGGTGAAGAAGCTGCTGGAGGCGACGCCGAAGGAGCCGGTGCGGGGTGGATGAGAGGCTAAAAACGTCCACAGAGGAGCAGAGGTCACACAGAGGACACAAAGAAGGCAAAGCCGGAACTTGAAAAGAAAGACTGTGTTGGAGAAGTACGATGTCGTCGAACTCAGACTCGAAAGAGAACCAGGCAGAGGAGTCAAAGCGGTTTGATGCCGCTTTAATTCGAGGCGCTCGGGATTCCACTCCTTCGGGCTTTCCGCCAGAGTTGAATGCGTTGTCGTACAAGATTATTGGTGCAGCGATGGAGGTACACACGCATCTTGGGCCGGGATTGCGAGAAAAATTCTACGAGAAGGCGTTGCTGCACGAGTTGTCACTGCGCGGAGTTCGTGTGGACAGACAGGTTCCTTTTGTCGTGACATACAAGGGCGAGGAACTGCCCGTGCAGGTCGTCGACACTGTTGTTGACCGCACGCTTGTGCTCGAGCTCAAAGCAGCCCGCGGTGAAACAGAGGAAGATCACGGACAACTGATTGGCTACATGAATTTGTGCGGATTTCCAATCGGCCTGATGATCAACTTTGGGAGAGCACATCTCCGCGACGGCATCCATCGCAAGATCAACTACCCGCCCCGAACTTCGAGCGCAACGAGAGTGAGATCGCCTCTCTTTGCGTCCTCTGTGTAACCTCGGTGCCCTCTGTGGACGGTTTGGATTTTTCATGCTCAGAACCCCCAACATCAAACGTGCCGAATCCATCGACGACCTGCTCCCCGCCGGGCTGGCCGCGCGGCTGGGTCAGCTTGATGTCTCATCTCGCAAGATCATGACGGGAAAGCTCAAGGGCGAGCGGCGCTCCAAGCG
>JBKJOD010000266.1:0-4902 GCA_046593245.1 Phycisphaerales bacterium | reverse complement strand
CGGCACCCTCGGCTGTGATGCCCGCGTGATGGCCGATCCAGAGCAGCGTGCGGACGATCCGACGCCCACTATTGCGTATGACGTTGGCGTTGATCTTGCGGGCGTGCGATGCGCTCCGACTCTCCCCGGAGACACGCCCGCCTTCACTATTGAAGACTTCCGCGGGCAGATGCGGATCACCCGCTCCGCCCTCACGATTTCGGGAATGGAATCGCATCTGTATCGAGTGCCAACCACTGAGGAATCCGGCGGGAGCGGCGCCTTCGTGGGCCCATTGCAGGCGGCGAACTTCTCGCTCGCTCTGGAGAAGCGACTCGGAGGTGACCCCAGCCCACGGCGTGGCAGCATGGATGGCACGCTCACAGTTTCTGAGGCGAATCTCAGCACGCCCATCGAGCGTTTCGTCGGGGTGTTCTCGCCGGCCGCGGGCGAACGGCTCGCGGCGATGCGCGTCGAGCGTGCGCCCACCGGGCGCGTTCACACTACGGTGCACCTCATGCGGACACCGGGCGAGAACGCACCAATGGAAGTTGGCGTGACGCTGGACAATGCGAGCAACATCGAGTTCGCCGCCCTGGGTGGTCGCGTCGGTGTGGATTGGCCCGAGGGACAGATCGAGATCGTCATGCCCGCCGAGGGCGCGGAGCGCATCCGTTTCGATCGGGTCCTCGCCCGGCTCACAATGGATGGCGTGCCCAGCGGCGAGGCGCGGCTGGACGGATCAGCCGCTCTTGATTCGGCGACTGGAACTGTCGCTGCTCCGGCAGACCTCACGGCGAACTTTGTCGCGTGGCGATTCGAGTCTCCGCTGCTCGGGCCGCTGCTGCAACGGTTGACCAGCCCCGCTACCGCCGAGGCGTATCGCAACTTCAACGCGGTCGGGCCATTTGATGCCAAAGTGAGCGTGCACACGGAAACCACGGAGGGTCGGACGCAGCCATTTGTGCGCGTGGAGGCGGAACTCGCGCCGCGGGCGATGGCCTTTGATTGGGAGGCACAGCGGATCGCGTGCGATGAGGTGACGGGCAAGGTCACGCTGCGCACTCGTGCGGGCGAGGGCACGCATCCGGTCTCGGGGCGATTCGACGGGCTGCACGTCACGACCGACGCGTGGGATGCGACCGTGGATGGCGCGTGGTACTCTCCCGTGCTCGCTCCGGGCGCGACGGGTGATCGCCCCGTGCAACTCGCCGTCGCATTCGACCTGACCGGGCGGACGCTCGATCCAGCGCTGCGTGCGCTCATGCCAACCGCCGCCGTGGATGCGATCGATGCGCTGGGGGCCGAGTTCCGAGGCCCGTTCGCCCTGCGAAAAGGCGCGATCAAAACCACACTTGGCGATACACCAAGCGCGACATCCTTCACCGGCGATCTGGATTTCAACGACCTAGCGTTTTCAATTGGTGTTCCCATCGATCGCTGCACCGGCACGGTTGGTATTCGTGTGGACGCCCGCCCGCCGGGGTCTGCCGAGCCGACGACGTTTGAGGTGAAGGCCCACGCCGATGGCTTGCGCGTCGTCGGCATCAACGCCACATCCGCCGAAGCTGTCGTCACTTCCGGCGCCCGGCCGGGCGAGATTCTGATTCCGGATATCACGGCGCAGTGCTATGGCGGTCGGCTCTCCGGGCATGTCACCCTGCAACTGGGTGAGGAAGCGCCCGCACTGGCACCGGGGCAGATGGGTCCGCCCGCGCCCGCAGGGCCGTCGCGCTACGACGCGGAACTCATTCTTGCTGGCGTGCAACTCGCGCCGGTGCTTGCGGATACGGCCGCAGTGGGGGCGACCGATCCTGGTCCGGTTGGTCCGCCGGATCCGTTTACGGAGCCAGACCAGAGCCGCGGCGTGATCGACGCGCGGCTGAGCGTGGCCGGGCTCTCGGGCGATCTGAGCTCGCGTATCGGCGGCGGGGCGATCCGCATCTCCAACGGAGACATCATCAAACTCCCGATGATGCTGCCGCTGATCCAGGTCTCGAACTTTCAGATTCCCAAGAAGGATCGGCTGGGGTATTTGCAATCCGACTTCGCAATCACCGGAGACACAGCGGTGTTTGACCACGTCTCGCTGCTCTCGGATTCGGTGGCGATCGTCGGCGCGGGAACGCTGAAGTGGCCGGGGCTGAATCTGGACATGAAGTTCAACTCGCGCTCCAACACGCGCATTCCGATTCTTTCCGGCATGATCGAGGCACTGCGAAACGAGATCGTTTCCACACGCGTCAAGGGGACGCTGGCCGCGCCGGTGGTGAGCGAGCAGCCGTTCACGGGGACACGCGAACTGCTGGACCGGCTATTGCACCCAAGCAACTACGCGACCTCTATCTCGCCGGCTACTCCTCGCGCGGGAACAAAGGCCCAACAGGAGCGGTCGCGCATCGAGAACGCTACCAAAGCAACGGCTGCGCCGATGGTGCCAGAGCCATGAAACTCCAATGCTCCGCTCAATCCGGCCATTCGGAGCAGTCGATGTTGGTGCTTCCGGTCAGGTTCAGCTAGTCATGACCCTTATTTCATCAATGCCGGGCTACTTTGGAATGTCCCGTCCTTGCACACCAGCATGGGTTGCCCAGAAAAATCCTGGGAACTGGAAGAATCCACTTTGTACTCCTAACGCAGTTCCGTCGCCATTTTCTAAGGCGTCTTTGTGAAGAACAAATGCACTCATCGACATATCAGGTACATCGAAATCTCCAGCTGGCGCGTACACCGCGCGATTGGTACTTGATGCGGCTGTGCCTCCGACTGCGTGGATTTTCGACATTGCTACCTCTGCGCAACTCCCATCCCCCATCGCCACGTACACCTTCGCAACTGGGTTGTTGAAAGTCGGGAAGAATCGCTCGGTTCCGCCTGCTCGTGCCGGGCGCTTCGACTTCGAAAAATCAAACCGCTCGAACACCAATACCTTCGCATCTGGATAAAGCGTGTCGTCTGTACGATTCCGCCGCCAGTAGCGCACGTCTGCTGGCGCTACAGACACTCTATTCTGCGGTGCGAAAACCCGCTTATCCAGCCAAAGCGTTGGCGAGGCCCAATAACTTCCATCCCAGATTCTCTCTCCCGACTGATTGAATGCAGTTGCGCTGTTCAAGGAACGATTGCGGGCCGACGTGTCTTGCGGAGCGTAAAGTATTGAGCTCAGCGTCGAAGAGCCGTCGAAATATCGAGTTGCAACGCTCAGCCAGTATGCAGAAAACAACTCTGTGGTGTACTGCGTGTCCGCAAAGTCATACGTACTAATCCCATTGAACTGCCGATCCAGCACCGACTGGGGCACGAACTGATACCAAGGGATACCCCACAACTGCGGGTTCTTCGCATCAAACGGGTTGACGTATGCATCTTTGGAGTCCAGCGCGTAGGTGAGTTGGAGCATCCCACACTGCTTGACGTTCGCTGCGCTGGCGACCCGCTGTGCCCGGGCGCGCGACGCGCTGAGTTCCGGCAACAGCAACCCAACCAGCAATGCGATGACGCCGATCACCACCAGCAGCTCAATAATGGTGAACGCCGGGGAGATTCGGTTCGCACGATGTTGAAAAACCAGTGCCATTGACTGCTTCCAGCAAGATCCGAACTTTGGAAGAGTACCACGGAATCGGCGGGTTGAGATGTCAATGAGCGAAGCGAACGGACGCCGACCAGTCGGGGGCGTAACCCGTCCTATCCTTCCTGCTCACATTTCAGACAGGACATTTGATGCTTCCAGCAGAGCCCAATCGCCAGGTGCTTGACCAATCTTCGCCCTCGTCGCTCCCGCCGCCGGTGGGTGCGCCGCCAGAGAAGCCCGCCGCAAAGCGGGTCGAGGATCCCGCGCTGGTCGCGAAGATCGATGATCTGCTCAAGCACGTCGGCGTGGACCCGACGACCTTCCACGCGCGGCTGGTGCGTGAGTTGCTGCAGACCGGGCTGAAGCTGATTCCCGATGGGCGCAACACCGGCGAGTTGAAACTGATCTCGACGGCGGTGAAGGAGATGCGATACGCGTATCGCATCTTCGGGCAGTATCCCGAGCCGCACAAGGTGTCGATCTTTGGATCGGCGCGCACGCCGCCGAGCCATCCGGATTACGCCGCGGCCCGCGAGTTCGGCGCGATCATGGGAAAAAAGGGGTGGATGGTCATCACCGGTGCCGGTGACGGAATTATGAAGGCGGGCCACGAGGGCCCGGGGCGCGAGGCGAGCTTCGGCGTGGCGATCCGCCTGCCCTTTGAGACGAATGCCAATGAGGTCATTGCGGGAGACGAGAAGCTCGTCTACTTCCGCTACTTCTTCACCCGTAAGCTGATGTTCCTGAGCCAGTCCGAGGCGGTCGCGCTTTTCCCCGGCGGGTTCGGAACGATGGATGAGGCGTTCGAGGCACTCACGCTGATTCAGACGGGCAAGAGTTCGATGATCCCGATCGTGCTGGTGGAGGGCGCGAACCAGACGTACTGGCAGGAGTTTGACCATGCGATGCGGACAATGCTGCTGACGCGCGGCTGGATCAGCCCGGAGGACATCGATCTGTACCGCATTTTCAACACACTGCTGGAGGCCGCGGAGCATGTGGTGCAGTTCTACCGGAACTACCACTCATCCCGGTACGTCAAGGATGATCTGGTCATCCGCATCAAGAAGTCCTTGAAGCAGCAGGATGTGGATCGGCTCTCCGACGAGTTCAATATTCTCATCAAGAAGGAAGGGACGACCAGCAGCCCATCCAAGATCGTGCAGCGCGGCGC
The DNA here is from genome assembly GCA_046593245.1 of Phycisphaerales bacterium. GTDB lineage: Bacteria > Planctomycetota > Phycisphaerae > Phycisphaerales > UBA1924 > UBA4658. The sequence continues at coordinate 175 of JBKJOD010000266.1, read as the reverse complement.
ATTTGAGCAGGAAGAGGATCACATGGACCTTCCCCGGCTGAGTTTCCCGCACACGCGTTACAAGTTCGGCATGATCCGGCGGTTGATTGATCGGATCAATGAGTGCGATCCGGCATGAGTCCCGCGTGCCACCGCCTCGGCGTGCCATGGGTTCGTCCGCTGCTTTGAGCGGGCA
>JBKJOD010000213.1:0-3011 GCA_046593245.1 Phycisphaerales bacterium | reverse complement strand
GTGAGCAGTCCCTCGGCCACTTCCCATTGCAAGTATGAATGCACCCGCGCGTCATCCACCACCAGCAACTGGCTCTCCAGTGGTAGGATGTTCCCGGTGTCTTCCAGCGCGATCGCGCGTGGCTCGGCGGGAAGCTTCGGATCCACAATCAAGTATCCCGCCACCGTCGGCATCAGCAGCGAATCACCCGCCACCACGCAGCGCCCGCGAATCCCGGGAACCACCGCGGCGGGCGTGCTCTCGGGTTTGTCCGTCTCGAAAGTGGCCGCGTGGACGAATGCCGCACGCTCATCACCAACGCAGGCGAGCATGTCGCCGATGCGGAGCAGATAGCGCGGCTGCGTGGGCTTGAAATCCTCAATGTCGCGCTGCGAGAGCACCGTGCCCGTGGCGCGATCCAGTCGCACCATCCGCTTCATGTCCGGCGCGATGATGATGATCGATGTGCCATCCACCACCGGCGTTCCGATCTGCCACGCCGCGGGCTGCTCCACGCCGGACTGTGTATCCACACCCATGCGCCGGATCCAGCGGGTCCGCCCCGACCCGACATCCACCGCGCCAACCACGCCCAGACGATCCGCGCGATAGGCCACACCCTCGGCCACGGTGATGCCATCCGCGCCCATGGATTGCAGCACCCACGGCATCGACCCCGCGCTCCCGATGGGCCGCGCCCAGCGCAGCTTGCCCGTGCTCAGATCCAGACCAACCAGCGACACGCTCACCAGCCGCCGATCCGGCAGATGCTTGCGGGCCGCGAACACCACTGTGTTCTCGACGATCTGGATCGGCCCACGCACCGTCGAGTCATAAAGCTGCTGCGGATCCGCCGTGTTGAGCAGGTTCAACTGCACCGACCAGCGCACCCGCCCGGTCTGCGCGTCGATTGCCTGCACGCGGTCATCGCCATCGCTTCGGCCCGCGGCGGTCGAGCGTCCCGTCGCGCCCACCACAAACCGGTTCGAGACCGCGACCGTGCAGATATCCTCGCTTCGCCCATAGCCGCCGAAGTTGTTGAACCCGTTCATGCGCCGCTTGTCGCCGCGGATGCCCTGCTCCTGCACCGGCGCATCGCCCAGTCCCGGTGTCACCGTCCATCGCGTCGCCAGCGTAAACCGGTCCCACGCGCCGATCTGCGCGCCGTCGCTGACATACACCGTGTCCCCCCACACACTCGGCAACACCAGCAACTCGCGCGCGAACATCGGCACGCTTACCTGCCCGCGCGCCCCCGCGCCCACACCCAGATTCGCCTCTGGCGTTGGCGCGCTGGGGTTCAGCACCACAGTCCACAGCGGCTTGGAGACCATCCCCTCCGTCGTCGATGCTCCCAGCTCCCGCAGTGGCGAGGCCGCCTTCTGCTTCGCCGCGTCCGGCCAGTTCTCTGGCGTCAGATTCGGCACCCCCGCGTTGCCCTCTTTGGCCCATCGCAGCGCCCGCTCGCGCACCTCCGCGCGATCCACATACCGCGCGATCGTCGCCATCATCCCCGCCGCCACCCGCGCCCGCTCTCCCTTGCGATCCGGGTGCTTGTCGATCTGCTCCAGAATCGCGCGAGCGTGCTCGAACCGCGCATCCTCCAGCGCGCCCTGCGCCAGCCGCACCGCGGCGTCCAATCCCGACGGCGTCAGCAGCAGCGTGCGCTCCACCGTCTCCGTCTGCCCCTCGCCGAGCTGCCGATCCGCCCGCGCCCCGAACGTCGTGCGATAGCGCTCCAGCAGCGGCCCGCCCGCCAGCAGCACATCATGGGCCGCGGCTCGCACGTTGATGAACAGCTCTGCATCCTTGCCCGACGCGATCAGCCGATCTCCCTGCTCATCCAGCAGCACCTGCAGCACGCGAACTGCCTCATCCAGATTGCCCGCCGAGACGTGCTCGCGCACCCGCACCAGCGTGTCCGCTGCACCGGGCGAATCGTCCACATACACCGGGTTGATCTGCTGCCCACCCTGCCCCAGCCCCGGCGGTGCCGCGATCGTCGCGCTCTGGAGAGAAAGCCCCGCGCCGACTGCGATGAACCACGCAGCCAGCACCCCGGCACCCCCGCCAGCATGTCCGAATCGCCGATCAGTCACGCCGCATCTCCGTGTTGGCCCGCTCCTGAACCCCGCTCGGGCGTGCCCGCACAACCCGAATGCCCGTCATAGCCGTTCGCCATACCAGTTTATCGCCCCGCCCGCTCCTCGGTTGCCCCCGAGTTGGGGATTCCGTCTGTCGATCCGACTCCCTCACCCGGGAGGCCCCCCGAATGGATCGCGCAGTCACACCCGCCCTGTCAACCCCAACCGGACTTGCCCGGCTCAGGACGCCAATACCGGCGTTCCTCTGTTCCCGCAGCTTTGCGCTCCCACAAGCAGACGAGCCGACCGTCGTCCAGCGTCGCCGGGCCATGCGCGTCTGGCTGCTCGTCGGCACCATCATCGTTCTGAGTGTCGCCGACCTGTACATGACGCTCGCGCACCTGCGTTCAGCAGGAATGGGCGAGGCCAACCCACTGGCCCGGATGGTCATCAGCTACCAGTCCCCGTTGCTGCTCTCGCTCTGGAAGGCCGCTTGCGTGGGTTTGGCGGCCTTGATTCTCATCCTCGCCCGATTCCGCCGCTCCGGCGAGATAGCGAGCTGGACCTGCTGCTTATTGCTGACGGCCCTCACGATCCAATGGTTCAACTACGCGACCGAGGCCGCGACGCTGACCCGGCAAATCAGCGAACTGTCCAGCTCGCCAGACCAACCGGGCAACTGGGTCACCATCGGGCAGGCGCAGTAGCACCGCAGCGCACCGCGGCCAACTCCGCGGTACGCTTGTGCGCCATGCCCACGATCCCTAATCGCTGCAACACACTCCTCCCGCTTCTGCTTCTTGCGCTCGCGCTCTGCATGGGCGGGTGCGAGTCTTATACCGCGCCGGTGCTGAGCATGTCCCGCGCCGAGCCAACAGAGCGCACGCCCGACGGCTGCGCCATGGTCTTCACACTCGACGCCCGCAACGAGAACGAGGATGCGCTCCC